>JARIHA010000142.1 GCA_029288475.1 Candidatus Tayloriibacteriota bacterium
AAAAAGCAATAAAGCCACTCGAGTGGCTTTATTGCTTTTTCTATGCATCTAATGCATCATAAAATACAGTTTTACCTAAGCCATCATGCTGGCTCTTTACCCAAGGAGTAAGTATGAAGATTGAGTTCGTTGAAAAACAAAACTTGAAAATATTGACGGGAAAACAAAAAGACCAGATCGCCAAGGCGCTTAGGGAATTTTTCCCAGGCACCTGCAAATGGAAGATTATCCTGAGGCTTGAAAAAGTCTCCGGTGACGGCACTTCGCGATGGATTATGAATCAGGAAGGCCTGACTCATCCATTTTTTCTAAAAATACGATGTGGAGTCGGTGAATACCAATCGTATTTGGGACAGCGCGATGCTGCAATGAATATGTCGTTGCGCGCACAACAGGGCATTCACGAATGCCTTTATATCCTCGGGGAAAAAGCAACAGCCCAGGAACTGCGTCGCATGAAAAAAGGCATCCGCCAACATGAGTCAGCGGCTCCGGAATGGATCATCATTGAAATTCAGCATTGGTACGAAGGCGGCACCCTGCTTGAACTACTCGAAAAAGTGGCGAGCGAGACAATTCTTGATCCTGCTCGCGAAGCACAAGTGCTCAGAGTAGCTGAAGAGCTCGCCGCTGTAATGCAAAAAAAGGTCCACACCGTAAAACCCACCCGGCTCGACCTTGGCCTGCCCGAAAACGAAAGTGATGTCGCGCTTAAAAATGCCATTGCTGCCGCTTATCGGGAATGCATTTACGACATTTTGGATCGTATCAATGTGTATCTGCCGCCAGATATCACCCACCCAATCATCAGCCCGGTCGAACAAGACAAGCTCCAAACGATTGGCAGACGACTGGTCCGAAGATGGAGCAGAAAAGGCACACGTCTCTGTGGAGTACACGGCGACGTAAACCTCACCAATATCCTGAAGACTCATGAGCAGACACCTCCCCAGATCAGGCTTATCGACTTTTCACCGCGTGTCCAATTTGGAGAACCGCGTTGGGACGACGGCCGCCTAATTGCCGACCTCATGGAGGTATACTTGAGGACTGCGAAACCAATCATTTGGAAGTTTATCGATACGTTCATAAAGACGTCCGAGACAACTACCGGTGATCGACAATATCGACAAGGACTTTGCCTTGGGTTCTTTTCGATGCTGCTTCTGAAACTTTACCCGAAAGGCAGACCGATTCGCGACAAAAAACTTGCCCGGCGATATTTCGAAATGTGTATGAAGGTATTCAAAGCCGGCACCTTCAGCACAAATCTCTATTAAAAAAGAGCTGGCTTAACACCTGCCCATTCTTGGTTCACCTACGTGGACCAGAAAGGGCAGTTTTTTTATCTATACACGAGTTTAAATGTATGTTGCACTATCATATGAAATGAAATAGAATCAACTTATGGCCTCTCTTAAAGAATTGCTGGGAGCTATACGCTACCCCAACAAAGAGAAAATAGATCTCATCACGAAAGCCTATCACTTTGCCGAAAAGGCTCATGCTGGGCAAAAACGCTATTCCGGCGAACCCTATTTTACCCATGTCGCTGAAACAGCAATGATCCTTGCAGAGCTCGGCATGGGAAGAAGAACTATCTCAGCCGGACTTCTCCATGACGTCATCGAGGATGCAAAAATATCCCCGGAAGAGCTGACCAAGCACTTTGGAAAAGAGATTGTGTTTCTCGTTGAAGGCGTTACCAAACTGGGAACGATCCGCTACAAAGGAGAAGAGCGTCACGTAGAAAGTCTTCGCAAATTCTTTGTTGCCATGTCACACGACATTCGAGTAATCATCATCAAGCTCGCCGATCGCCTGCACAATATGCGCACTCTCGAATATATTCCGGAGGAAAAGCAGCGTCGCATCGCCATGGAGACGATGGAAATATATATTCCCCTGGCCTATCGGCTCGGAATTCGAAAACTAAAACGAGAAATGGAAGATCTCGCCTTTAAATACATTGATCCTCAACGATTTGAAGAATTAAAAAAAGCTATCAAGGAAAGTGCACCGGAAAAAGAAAAGAAACTGGAAAAATTCCGTAAATTCCTGCTCAAAATGGTAGAAAAAGAGAACATGAGTGAAGTTGAATCAGATATGCGTGTCAAAAGCATATACAGCGTACATCGAAAAATCATTCAAAAGCACAGGGATATAGACAAGATTTATGATATGCACGCCTTGCGCATGCAGGTAAAAAATGCTGCCGACTGCTATAAGATGCTTGGGATCATTCATGGCATCTGGCGTCCTCTGCCTGGAAGAATAAAAGACTATATTGCTTTTCCAAAACCCAACGGATACCAGAGCCTTCACACTACCGTTTTCACCGGTGACGGAGACATCCTCGAAGTACAGATACGCACGCACGACATGCATCGCAATGCCGAATACGGATTTGCGGCACATATTTCATATAAGGAGTGGGACACGGGGATACAAGACCCTCATTATACGTGGTTCAAGCAGTTCTTTTCTGGAAGAGCGAAGAAACATCCGGCTCCCGTCGCTGTAGACAAAGAACGCATGAAACATATCCCTCAATGGATTACAGAACTTGTTGATGTGCAATCGTATATCAATATCCCTACAGAATTTATGGAAAACCTGCGCAGTGACTTCTTCGAACATCGTATGTTTATCTTTGATCCAAAAGGAGAAGTCATCGACCTACCCATAGGCTCCAGCATCATAGACTATGCATATGCCATGGATGCAAAAAGCGGCAACAAGCTCTTCAGCGCCCGAGTCCATGATAAGATCGCCTCTCTCAACACTATTTTAAAAAATGGCGACATTGTAAACATAATTACCCAGCCGAATGCCAAACCAACTAAAAAATGGCTGGAATACTGCAGGACCGCAAACGCAAAAAAACACATTCGGGACGCACTCACTAAGCAGGAGAAAAAGGCCAATATTAAACGACAAAATTCTTAACTGAGTACAGATCGTCATCCTCGTCGGTTTTTTGATGAGCGGCTTCCTTCTCTTCATTTGATCGATCGTCGAGCGCAACTTCTGGTTCTGTTGGTATCATAGTACCAAGCTGCTCTGTAATAGTTTCTTCAATTGGATTGGCTGCCATTGTAGGAACACTTTCCTTTACCAGCTCAGGAGTTACCGCTTGTTCTACAATCACACCCTGCGGTTCTATTTTCTTAAAATTCTTTCCTCCTTTCATCATTTCTAGAATACTGTGCAGATCGTCATTGGTGAAAAAATCAATGAGAATTTTTCCTCCCTTGTCTTTGCGTTCGATCTGCACGCGAGTACCGAGCGACTCGGTGAGCTTCTCTTCCATTTCTACAATCTCAGGATCAAATGCCCGCTCCTTCTTGCGGATCTTGTCGTATGCAATACGTCGAGCAATTGCCTCTGCTTCACGCACCGTGAGCTTCTTGAGCATTATTTCCTTAAAAACAGTGAGCTGTTCCTGAGGACGATCATTGAGCATCATCAGAGGACGACTGTGACCTTCTGAAATTTTGCCCTGTGAAAGAGCTTCGAGGATTTCTGCCGGCAAAGAAAGGAGACGAAGACTGTTCGTAACATACTCACGACTCTTCCCCACCTTCTCCGCAATCTGAATATGCTTGAAACTAAAGTCATCAGCAAGTCGCTGAAATGCGCGCGCACGATCGACAGGGTTCAAGTCTTCGCGCTGGAGGTTTTCAATAATAGCGAGCTCAAGTTTTATGCGCTCATCCTCTTCACTATGACGAATAAGGGCCGGTACTTGGCTGAGACCAGCGATCTTTGATGCACGCAGACGTCGCTCTCCTGAGATGAGCTCGTATTCGACAAAAAGGCCCCCGTCGTCCTTGTGAATCTCCTTTCGGGTAACTACCAACGGCTGAAGGATGCCGTACATGCGGATCGACTCGGCAAGATCCTTCAAACGAAGCTCGTCAAACTCGTGTCGAGGCTGGTAAGGGTTCGGCTTTACTTTGTCTATCTCTATCCAAAAAATGGAATCGCTATAAAATTGGGACACGGTAAAAAATATGATTAATTAGTTCATTTTGTATTTTATCACACTCCTCCCTCAAGCAAAATTGATTTTTTAGTGCATTCTGAGGTAGACTATCCGAATAGGACGAATTCACGCCAGAGTGATGAAATTGGTAACCGTAATCGACTCAAAATCGATCGCCGCAAGGCTTGTGGGTTCGAGTCCCACCTCTGGCACTTGAAAAGAATAAACAGTAAAAATAAAGAATTATCAGCATATGTTATAGGAATCGCAATTGGAGATGGAAACTTATCACGACTTCATAAATCTACTCGTTTAAGAATTACTTGTGATACGAAATATCCATACTTAATTGCAAACATACAAACAGCTATTCATAACCTGCTTCCGGACGATACAACCTCTATAACATATCGAAAGAAAACATGTATTGATATATGTTCTTATTCGGATTACTGGGAATCTATTCTTGGATGGAAAGCCACTTCAGGTTCAAAATTTATGCAAAGCGTGACTGTTCCTAAATGGATTATGAGCAATAAAAAATACACATCTTATTGTCTCAAAGGTTTAATAGAAACAGATGGATCTATAT
>JARIHA010000144.1 GCA_029288475.1 Candidatus Tayloriibacteriota bacterium
AAAGGGAACAATTTGAAGTCGGCAGTGAAAAGTCTCCCTATTTTTACCTCATCGTACAAACGGGATCTTTGTTTCAGCTCCGCATTTGCACCGAAGGGGAGAGTTGGTTCATTGCAAACTGGAGCGCACCTTAGCTTCACACTACTTGCTCCAGTCTCATATTTTTAAATATCGGTTTCACTCAGACCTCCCCACAAGGAGGTCTTGGTTTTTTTATTTTTTGCGGCAGTTTTATCTTAATGAAATGATTTCGAGTTTTTGTTATACTGTCTTGATATGACCCAAATAGTTTTGGCAATAATCGTGCTTTTGGTACTGATCGTGAACGGTGTTCTTGTTTGGTTTTTGGTAAAAAAGAATGAGAATCTCGGAAAAGCTTCCAATGCTTCAGATGATACTGGATTCAAACTCATTCTTGAACAAGTAAATGAGATTTCACGCGTAGTAGATCGAAAAGTAGGTGAGCTCAATAAGACGGTGGACAGTAAAATGACTGAAACAAGCCGTCATTTGAATGATTCTCTTAGAATGCAGTTTGGCGAGTCAGCAAAGCTTATTCGCGACGTGACTCAGGGTCTTACCAAGCTCGATGAGACCAATCGTCAAGTGGTTTCTTTTGCTGATCAACTCCAATCCCTTCAAGATATTCTCAAAAATCCAAAACAGAGAGGAATTCTTGGTGAATATTACCTTGAGACCTTGCTGAAAAATGTTCTTCCGCCTGGCAGTTATCAAATGCAATATCCTTTTGCAGACGGAACTATTGTGGATGCAGTAGTCTTTGTGAAAGAAAAGATCATTCCGATAGACTCAAAGTTTTCTCTTGAAAATTATAATCGCTTGGTAGAAGAAAAGGATCCCGTTGAGCGTGAAAAACTTGAGCGCTCATTCAAGGGCGATCTAAAAAATCGAATTGATGAGACGGCAAAATATGTTCAACCGTCTCAAGGAACGATGGATTTTGCTTTTATGTTTATTCCTCATGAGGCTATTTATTACGATCTTTTGGTCGCGCAAGTCGGAGGCATGAAGATAAATACTCGCGATCTTATAGAGTATGCTTTTAAAGATAAGCATGTGCTCATTGTCTCGCCGACCTCTTTCTTGGCATTTCTTCAGACAGTATTGCAAGGTCTCAAGGCGCTTCAGATCGAAGAGTCAGCAAAAGAGATACGCAAAAACGTGGAAGGCTTGCAGAAGCATCTCCTTAGTTATGAGGAATATCAGCAAAAGCTCGGAAATGCGCTTTCTACGACCGTAAACCATTACAATGCCTCTTTAAAGGAATTTAAGAAGATAGATAAGGATGTTATGAGGATTACTGGTGTAACAGGCGAGTTTGAGATCATTGCACTAGAAAAACCTGAACTCGCTGGAGAATAAGGTTGAACATAGTTAATTTTAAATAGGCAATAAAACATTCTTTCTCCGTCCCAAGCTAAGAGTGAGGACTTCGAAAGAATGTTTTATTGCCTATCTATTGATTCTGGTATTCGTATTTCCAATGAATTTCACTCTTGTGGCAAATTCTTTCAGTTTAGAAAATC
>JARIHA010000145.1 GCA_029288475.1 Candidatus Tayloriibacteriota bacterium
CTATAGAGTCAGTGCCCTTGAGACTTACTCAGGCCGTAGATGTAATCGTGGAAGGGGAAGTGTGGATGAGCAAGAAAGAATTTGAACGAATTAATAAGGAACGCGAGAAAGCTGGTGAAGCTCTTTTTGCAAACCCGCGAAATGTGGCGGCCGGAACTTTGAGACAGCTTGATCCAAAGATCGTCAGGGAGCGAAATCTTAGAACATTTATTTATGATATTGCCAGCTCAAACGTGCCTATCCCTGACACACAACAAAAAGAGCTCGAACGCCTGCGCGAACTCGGCTTCAAGGTGAACCCTCATTTCAAGCTTTGTAAGAATGTTGATGAGGTTATTGAATATTGGAAAAAATGGCAGAAAGAATCTTCAAAACAGGATTATTTAATAGATGGAGTGGTGATAAAAGTGAATGAACGAGAATATCAGGATGCATTAGGCTATACAGGAAAGGCTCCTCGGTTTGGCATTGCTTTCAAATTTCCCGCTGAGCAGGTGACAACAGTCGTTGAAGATATTGTTCTTCAGGTGGGACGTACGGGCGTGCTTACTCCGGTGGCACATTTGCGTCCGGTATCGGTGGCTGGTTCAGTAGTCTCAAGGGCAACCCTTCACAATGAAGACGAGATACGTCGTTTGGATGTTCGTGTAGGTGATACGGTGATTCTGCAAAAAGCTGGTGACGTGATCCCTGATATTGTGAAAGTTCTTCCTGAGATGCGTACAGGCAAAGAGAAGCCTTATGTTTTTCCAGAAGTAGTGGAAGCATGTGGGGGAGATGGGCGTATTGAACGTATTCCCGGCCAGGCTGCATGGCGCTGTGTAAATAAAGATTCGTTTGAACAACACAAGCGCAAGCTATATCATTTTGTTTCTAAAAAGGCTTTTGATATTGAAGGATTGGGACCCAAGATCGTGGATACGCTTTTAAAAAATGAGCTTATTTCTTCGGCACCGGATATCTTTTCTCTGAAACGCGGTGATCTTTTGGCAATTGATCGCTTCGCTGAACTTTCTGTAAACAATCTTCTCGATTCAGTTGAAAAAGCACGTAAGGTCACTCTCGCACGTTTTATTATTTCACTCTCAATTCCACAAGTAGGGGAGGAAACAGCTAATGATCTTGCTGAATATTTCAAATCGCTTGAAGCTCTTCAGGCTGCTACCTTTGAAGAACTTGAAAAGCTAGATGGGATTGGTCCTGTAGTAGGGCAGTCTGTAGTTACATGGTTCAGCGAGAAAAAGAATAAGGAAATGGTAAAGAAACTTCTCCAGTATGTGACCGTTGAAAAAGTCAGTGCGCAAAAGAAGGTAAAGAAAGAATTCGCTGACAAGACCTTCGTGCTTACCGGTACGCTTTTCACACTTTCTCGTGATGAAGCAAAGGAAAAGATTCGTCAGCTTGGTGGTGATGTTTCTGGATCAGTATCCGCAAAGACTAGTTATGTAGTTGCAGGAGAAAATCCTGGATCAAAGATTGATAAGGCGCAAGAACTAGGAGTGACTGTGCTTAGCGAAGAAGAATTTATCAAACTTTTGGAAAGATAATCTCAATGCGTTGCTTGCTTCATTTGTTCTCGTTATACACAGGAGTATTTTTTTATGTCGTCTAAACAGGCTATAATTAACCCATTAAGTTTACCAATTAATTTTATACCATGACTTTTAAAAAAGATCTTATCAATACCTCCAAAATCACTCTCATGGCCCTCGCCCTCACCTTGGGAACCAACATGCTCTTTGCAGCATGGCAGGCTCCAACCCAAACACCACCTAACGGCAATGTACCAGCTCCTCTTAATCAAGGAAGCGTAGATCAGACAAAAGCAGGAGGATTGGCAGTAAATGCCTTTGCTGCAGCAGCAAACTCCTTCTTTGCAGGCAATGTCACCATTGGTACTCCTACTGCT
>JARIHA010000152.1 GCA_029288475.1 Candidatus Tayloriibacteriota bacterium
ACCGAGATCTACACCTTATGGAATTCGTCGGCAGCGTCAGATGTGTATAAGAGACAGGTTTTTTTATTTCACATATGGAAAAATATTTTACGACACTGAAATGTGCTTGATGCCGGATTGTCGCGGGCACAGACGCACGTAACTCACGCGTCCTTGCTTGCTCGCTCGTATTTGCTCACAGCAAAAAAACATTGGGCGGTCAAAACGCATGACGAATGACTCGGCCAAAGGACCGCGAACAGCGAAAAAACTGACAGGAATTCAGCAGCGTACCAGGGACCGCATACGCGGATACGAACCGCACTCAAATCAAAGAACAGCCCGTGGAAGGCAAACTGCAGGTACATAGGTAGCACCCATGCACGGTCCTCGCACCGCCTGAGCGATTTTAGGAGCTCGGATTTCCTGACTATCAAGCAAGAGCAGCTTATACGTGTGACGAGCGAAAAGACCTGCGACGTTACGAAAAAATTACGGACGAAGCAAAAGGCAAAGCGGCGCAGGCCGCAGACTGACAGCAGCTCTTGGTTCAATTACTGAAGATAGAAGCGGGTGAGAGCGGGCCGGCAGAACCTAAAGAAAAACCGAGCCCGAAGTCGGCGCCTTGTTTTTAAAGGCTGTTTTATCTACTGTATGTCGTAAAAGATATATTGTACGACTTATGCCTATTTAATCCTTAGCTACCAAGCATAGTTTTCCACAGCACTGTATTACGAACGTTTTTCTGCCAGCTTTCTGCTACCCTCTACAAACCTTGAAAGATTTTTTGTGGCAATGCACTGAAGTCTCCATAGAGTGAACGTTCATTAAAACACAGAGGGTAGT
The DNA here is from genome assembly GCA_029288475.1 of Candidatus Tayloriibacteriota bacterium. Lineage (GTDB taxonomy): Bacteria > Patescibacteriota > Minisyncoccia > Phycocordibacterales > JARIHA01 > JARIHA01. The sequence goes on from JARIHA010000152.1 coordinate 826, forward strand.
CGCACTTCCCTATTTATCACCCCATGAGCACGAGGTTGAGGTACCAGACGCTAGCTGATCAGTTGTGCATGTGAATGATTGCCCCAGCTGAGGAACCATAGTATTACCCTTCGAACCAATATTTCTCATTCCAAATATCATGATTGAAACTATTCCAACCAGAAAAAGAATGAACGCGATCCAGTGCGAATTCTTGCTTACAATTTGCATCATTTTCACTTCAAATAAATTTATATTAAGTTTTCTTTTTATTTTAATAACCTGTTTATCTGTGTACTCTTTCCCTATTTCCCTTTCTCCTTTCTCTCTCACCAGAGACAATATTATCTTACTGCTTTCTACGTCCAACACTTGATATAGAGCAATAATGCCTAAGATTAAGGCAAGGCATATCCAGGAGACCTTAAGCCACCAAATATTAGTATCCGTTTTTGCAAATGCGCTTAATACTGTCACTGAAGCAGCAAGGACGCCCGCAGATAAAGTGGCAATCCAAGTATTGAAGTCTCTGTGGCTTTTATCGGCTCGCACTGCTAATTTATCCAATTCCTGGGCTATCTCTTTAGGTAGATTCATGTGCCGATTATATACCAAACCGCACCTTCCGGTATGGAGAGGTGCGGTGGAATGGAAACTATAAAGAATCTAACTAATCCATTCTTTCTGAGGTATCCCTGACTGAAGTATTATACCCTTT
>JARIHA010000154.1 GCA_029288475.1 Candidatus Tayloriibacteriota bacterium
GAGATGTGTATAAGAGACAGCGCCAGAGAGAATTTCATCTCGTAAGATTGCGAATGTGTTTTACTCAACGGAAAGCGGTAAATTTTTTTATGAAGGTCAGAACGCCTTGAACGTAATAGCAGATTTTCGATCAAGATTTAATCAATCCAAATCGAGCAAGAAGATCTTTGCAGGAAGGACTGCACATAATCCAGGAGGTTCTCGCTCCATTGTCCGAGGAACAGTAAAAGTAATCAGTCGAAACTATGGCAATGACAATGATAAAAGCGAGATGAGAAAAAAGATGAAGGAAATGAAGAATGGCGAGATCCTTGTTTCAGAGACAACTGAGCCTGAGCTTATGGAAGCACTCAGAAAAGCGTCGGCGATTGTCACGGATCTCGGCGGCATGCTTTCTCACGCCGCCATCACTTCACGCGAACTAGATATTCCGTGTGTCGTGGCAACAGGCGATGCCAGCAAAAAGCTTCGCGATGGTGATCTGATAGAAGTAAACGCAGATAAGGGAATTGTAACGGTCATTGCCTAAAGGCTTTTTTCACTGCGCAATTCATGCTAGAGTGATAAGTATTATAAGCATTAAGAATTGCGCCATATGCCACTCACGCTTCCATTCAACAAGCTCGGGAGAAATGACGCGCCAATTGCTGGAGGAAAGGGCGCATCTCTGGGAGAAATGACTCAATCGGGTATCCCGGTGCCTGGAGGTTTTGTAGTGCTCTCTGAATCGTTTGAGCAATTTATCCGCGAGACCAAACTGATCGTAGAGATTGATTCGATTCTTCATAAGGTCAATCATAAGGAAATTCAAACCGTTGAAAATGCGTCTGAGGTTATCCGTGCGCTCATTCTTCAGCAGGAAATGCCGGATGATATTAAGAAAGACATTGTCGCGCAATTCAAAAAGCTCGGGGCTCCCTTTGTGGCTGTACGTTCTTCAGCCACTGCAGAGGATGGTGCTACTGCAGCATGGGCAGGCCAGCTTGAGTCGTATCTCAATACTACGGAAGATGATCTCTTGGAAAAAGTGAAGCTCTGCTGGTCTTCATTGTTCACTCCACGCGCTATTTTCTACCGTTTTGAAAAAGGTCTTCATGATACAAAGATTTCCGTGGCAGTGGTGGTGCAAAAAATGGTTGATTCAGAAGTGTCAGGCATTGCTTTCTCGGTGCACCCGGTTACACAGGATTACAATCAGCTCATTATTGAAGCGGGATTTGGCCTTGGTGAGTCAATCGTTTCTGGACAAGTAACTCCCGACTCATACGTGGTAGAAAAGAATCCTTTCTCGATACTCGATATAAATGTATCAACTCAGGAAAGAGGATTGTATCGTGCAGAAAAGCCAGACGCTGAAGGGCACCGCAATGAATGGCGTGACATTGCAGAACCGCGAGCTTCTTCCCAAGTACTTACTAGCGAGCAGATTCTCGAACTTTCAAAGATTATTCTCGGAATAGAGAAACACTATGGTTTCCCTTGTGACATTGAATGGGCCTTTGAAGCTGGAAAATTCTATATTGTACAAAGCAGACCGATAACTACACTTACAGCTGAGCAGGATAAGGCAGGAAAATAATAAATGACAGAAAACAGGCCGAATAAGCTCATAGCAGAATTTGCAAAAAGGCTGGGCGATGACCCTGTTACACTTTTACGTGGCCCGCTTTCACCCCTGATGATCGGCATTCCTTGGTCACGTGATCCGAATAAGGTATTTTCTTTTCTGATCATACAAAAAGGACGCGATAGTTTCTGGGCATTTAGCGAGTCTATTTATTTTGGCTTTGCCAAAGAAATGTTTGCTCAATACCTGAAGAAGGAAGTAACAATCAAAGAACTACGCAATCGATATGATGTTTTTAACGATAAAGTAGAGAAAATTTACTCTTTAACCAGAACGAAAGAATTGTCTTTGGCAACCGATGAAGAACTTACTGAGTTGATGACTCAAGCAGAAGGAATATTAAGAGAAGTAGACGAAACGTTGTATATGGAAACGTTTGATGTGCCAATTGCGCTCTCTGTCCTTGGAACTGATAAAGAACAATTTCTAAAGCAGATCTGGGAACAGGCAACCCATCCCACTTTCATGTCTTTTGAAGGACGCAGGCTTGGACATATCCTTTCTGTCACTCAAGATATTTCAAGTGATTCGCCAATTGCGCTTTCTCTTATAAAATCTGTCAGGTATATTTATACCGATTATATTTCTACTAAAGATGATAAATACATTGAGCAACAGATCAGAGAAATTATAAATTTAAAACAAGAAAAGTTATTAGAATTTAAGAAAACTGAAGGTGAAGTAGAAAGGAGAAAGGCCGAGCACAAGGATTGGCGGAAAAGTCTCAATGACGATGAGCTTTATATCGTTGAGTTCATACAGCTCGTAATGGAACTCCGCGATATTCGCAAAGATCCAATTTCAAAGATAGGCGTTATCTTCCAGGAAATTGCTGATCAAATGATTCAGCGTGCAGGGATTCCGATTGAGATGAACTACGCTCTTACTCCTTCAGAATATCGAAATGGTGTAGCGTATCTTCGAGAAAACAAAGAGAACATCTTGAAAAGAAAGAATGGCTTTATGTTCTTTTTTGATAATGAGGATAAACCAATCGTTGAACTTGGTAACTTTGATTCTTTTCTCAAGGAATTTGAAGAAACAGTTTTAAAAAAAGAAACAAGAGGTGAACGAGATCAGATTCGCGGACAGGTTGCAAATAAAGGGAAAGTAATTGGCAGGGTGCGTGTAGTTCTCGATCCTCAGCATTATAAGGGTTTTGAAACGGGAGATGTTTTGGTTACCAGCATGACTCGCCCAGAATTCGTTCCTTTGATGAAAATGGCCGGAGGAGTGATTACCAATGAAGGGGGAATTACTTGTCATGCTGCTATCGTTTCTCGTGAGTTAAATATTCCCTGTATTATCGGCACCAAGAATGCTACGCGTATTCTAAAAGACGGAGATATGGTGGAGGTAGATGCAATGATTGGACTGATTACACTTTTGTAATAAAAAACCCGCTCCTGGTGTGGCGCGGGGGTGTTGGCTGTTTAAAGCCCGATTTGTTCTTAGGCGTGAGCGAGCTCGTGGTGAAGCTCTGCCTGTTGCGGTTCGGGCTTCGGCAGGAGTTCACAGTGGCCATTGCTGTTGGCATCAATCTTGAGATGAAGGCAGCTTCCTTCGGAAAGATTTGTCTCAAGCGCCATTCTTTGTACTTGCGCAAACCCAAGATGTTCTCCAATGTAAGAATTGAGGGCCCAGAGGAGGAACTCCAAGGTGACAGCATGACCAACAATCATCACGGCAGGTCCTTTTAAATCCTTGTCCAAGATAATCTGAAGAATGTGCTGGAGGGCATTCTGGGCAAAGATTTTCATTTCATCGGTTTTCTTGTGCTGGAAGTATCCCTCGTTCAGAGGTACGTAACCCAGCTCACTTAGAACCGAGGTTATTGGATTATTGGGCGATTTCTCTGATCCGAGCGAACCGAAAACAATGGGTTCATGGTACCCGAGGCGCTGCAGGGTACTTGTGTCAGCCAGATGAGGTGATGAATACACCACGTCAAATTGGGTCTCCTGGAAAAGAAGACGCAGTGTCTGAATTTGCTTGATACCTTCCGCTACAAGAAAGCGGAGATGCTCAGGCCTTTTCCCATCGTTGGGACTGATCTGGCCATGGCGCAGGAAGACGAATTGACTGCCGCGAAGGATTTCCATGACAGTTTCGTGACGGAGAGGAGTGTTCATAAGTAAGCTGTAGAACCGAAGTTATTGGTTTTTAAAAGGGCGATAAAGCCAAAAATATTCTACATTGTAAAGTATGAAGATGTCAATGTTTCATAGGCCGGTACAGGCTAATCTGCTATACTCTTGAGTATGAATCTCAAGAGTTTGAAAGTCTTATTTTCTCTTATGGCAATCGTCGGATTGTCTACTTCATTTTTTTCACCAGTATTCGCGGCGACCAAGACTTCTACTACAACTGCTCAGACTAAAGCAGTAAAAGTATCAAAACCATATCAATACACCCGCATCTTTTATTATCGTGAAGGTAAAAATGCCAGAAAGGCCTTTCTTGCTCATCCTGAAGTAGTGGATGTCTTTGCTCCGCAGTCTTACTCAATTGATAAAAGCGGAATTGTCGAAGGAAGCGTTGCTCCAGATCTGCTCGCCTTTGCCAAAGCCAACAATATTAGGGTTATGCCTCTGGTTACCAATAAAATGTTTAGTCAGACTGCTAGTCAATCTTTTCTTGATGACCCTCAGCTTCAGGATTATGCGATAAATCAGCTCGTTGCTGAGGCACAGAAACAGGGATATTGGGGATGGCAGGTAGACTTTGAGCAGATTGATTTTTCTTATCGGGATAAGTTCTCTGCGTTCATTGCCAAATTTTCATCAGAATTAAAAAAATATGCTCTGATAAGCAGTGTAGCGGTGGTTGCGCAAACTACTGGTGATTCGACGCAATATAAAAAAAGTCTGTGGCAAAATGTTATCGGTGTCTACGATTATGCGTCGCTTGGTGTAAGTGCCGATATTGTAAGCATCATGTCTTATGATGATCCAGATTCCGGTGGGCCAGTCACTCGCTATAGCTGGTTTAAAAAAGTGATCCAATACAGCATCAGTCTTATTCCAGAGCATAAGGTTTCTATCGGCTTCGGCCTCTATTATTGGCAATGGAACACTGATTCGGGCAAGCGAGTAGGTATTGGTGGTTATGACGGTATCAATACTGTTCTTACTGCTCATAAGGCCGCAGTGACTACCTACGATGCAAATCAACATGCTCCTTATATCCGCTATACAAGTAAAGGAAAGCATTATTTGCTTTGGTATGAGAATGGAAAAAGCGTGCAGGAAAAGCTCGATTTGATGCAAAAATATGGCCTCAATGGATTTTCTGCGTGGTCGCTTGGTCTTGAGGTGCCGAGTGTTTACCCAGTGATAAAAAAGGTGCTATAATCTTTTGTGATAATAACTGAATGAATTTATGCCAAAAACAACCAAAAAATCCAAATTAAAAACAGGCAAGACAGCAAAAAAAACAAAAATCGAGAAAGCAAAAAAAAGTCCAAAAAAGCTCGTAATGGTAAGCGGGGGATTTGATCCGGTTCATATTGGCCATGTCAGAATGTTTGAAGAAGCAAAGAAGCTTGGAGATGAGCTGGTAGTGGTTATCAATTGTGATTCATGGCTCATTCGAAAAAAAGGAAAAAAGTTCATGTCATCCAAGGATCGCGCAGAGATCATAAAATCTTTTAGGGCAGTGGATTATGTTCATGTTCTAGAAACAGAAAGGAACGATGTTGGAGAGGCAATTGAATTATTCAAACCGGCAATTTTTGCCAATGGAGGAGACCGTAAGGCAGAAAAGGATATCCCTGAAGCTGAAGTTTGCAAGCGGCTCAATGTCACTATGATTTTTAACGTAGGTGCCGGAGGAAAGATCCGAAGTTCTTCAGATTTGCTCAGAGGATATCAGGAAGCATAATTTATAATTACTTTAACTTTTCTTTACTAGGAGTTTAAGCGCTTTTTAGTATTAATTCATTAGGGAATGGATCTGGAGAGGCTCCTGATCCGCTGTTCTTTCCTGTAATCAGAAAACTATCGACTAATTGTCCACATGAGTGCAAGAAACGATCTGTCTAGTTCAATAAGTATTTTTGCTCCACATTTGTATTTTCTTCAAAATGGAATTCTTCGTTGCAGCCGTGAGCAAAAAAAGAGAGAGTTGCCCTATACTTCTGCTCAGTCGGGGAATACTTCTCTAATGATGCTCTACTGTGACCTGTTTACTCCTATGCTCGACTTTACGAATGAAGGTCCGCATTACCAAATCTACTGCAATGGACAGAGCAAGATCTATTTACAGGAAGAGAATAGCTCTATTGAAGGAGGGGTGCGTGGTACGAGGCTTCTTCTTTTCGCTTCTCTTGAGGGAATTTCATGTTTAAGAATAGAAGCGAATCGATCGGGTGCAGAAAAGAAGTTGTACAGTATTTCAAAAGGGAATGACAATTGTCTGTATCGGGTCAATGGCAGGTATGTTTGCCACCATAACCTATTTTTGTAGTTCATTGCTGGCCCGCAAGGGTCGGCTTTTTCGTAAGAATTGACGATACTTCCGTCTACAATAAGGAGAAGATAAAACGTCACTTCTCTTAATTATTATTAATACTACATTTATGAATCTAAAAAAGACTTTTGCACCCATATTTGTCTCGGCGTTCATGGCGGTGGCGTTGTTTTTTGGATCACTGACTCTTGCATACGCCCAAACCTCAAATAGCTCAGGAAGTACGGGAACGAGTGGGACTAATAACAGTACGTATATGAATACCAATGGTACTTCTGGTACCAACGGTACAAATACGAATGGTATGTCCGGTACATCCGGAACCAGTAACACATCAGGTACTAACGGTAGTACTTCAACAAGTGGTACGTCAGGCACTATGAATGGTAGCTCTAGCACGAGTGGTACTGGAACAGTAAACAATAGTACTGGCACTACTGGAACCAGCGGCACTACAAATGGAACAACGAACGGTACGACAAACAGCGGTACTAATACAGTAAACCCTGGTCTTCCAAACACTGGAGCTGGAGGTGATGCGGCAACCACGCTTAGTATCATTGCAGCTTCTCTTGCAGTATTGGTAGTTGGCGGGTTCTTTTTGGTTCGAAGGCTGGCGAGATAGTATTAAAACCTATGAATGAAATAGGTCAGTCAGCAAGCCCAAAACAAATACGATTCCGTATTTGTTTTGTATTAATTCTTCTTCTTATGGGTGGAGCATTGATCACGTTGGGTTTTACTTTTTTTAATGCATTCAATCCTCCGGCAGAACAAGAGATACCTGTACCAATTGCTTTGTCTCAACCGGTGGCAACGTCCACGAGCGTTTTTAAAGATAATAATGAACAAGGTATTATTCCTGCATCACTCTCTATTCCATCCTTGAGCGTATTTGCTCCGGTACAGATTCTTGGGATAAATGTAAAAGGGAATATTGCGACGCCTTCATCTTTTAGTGCCACAGGGTGGTATCGCTACGGTCCTGAGCCTGGCGATCCTGGCATTGCACTTATAGACGGGCATGTGAACAATGGCCTTGGTTTAGCAGGCGTATTTCTCAATTTATATACAATAAAAAACGGCGCTGATATTTATATTTCAGATAAAAATAAGAATAAGCTCCACTTCGTAGTTAGTGCGGTGTATAAGGTACCTTATACTTCGCATTTGGATGATATTTTGGCCGGAGAAAGCGAAAAATCTCAGCTTGCTATTGTCACTTGCGATGGCTCATGGGTAGAAAACGAGAAGACGTATAATCAGCGTATTGTCGTGCTTGCAGAACTAGAATCGATGAGATAAGGTGAGGAGAAATCGTCCAGCTCGACGGTTTTAAATCACTATGAAGAATAAAAATAGTTTAAAAGTAGCATTCGCTATTCTTGGCGGAGCTTTTATTTTTTTTGTTTTGCTCATCAATAGGATGACAAATCAAGTTCAAGCGGCTTCTTATGCCGTATCGAATGCTCCTGTGCAAGTTCAAACTCAAGTCCCGGCACTTACCGTTGCTGCTGCTCCAATTTCTCCGGTTTCTGTTTCCGTTGTTTCCCAAGCTATATTTCCAACTACGCTAGAAATTCCTTCCATCAATGTAAATGCGCCGGTAAAAGCTCTTGGCTTGACCGCAGATGGAAAAATGGACGTACCGAACAACTTTACTGATATTGGCTGGTATAGTCCGGGCACTAAGCCAGGAGATATAGGCAGTGCAGTGATGGGAGCTCATGTGGATAATGGATCTATCGCTCCTACTATTCCTGGTGTATTTAAAAATCTCTCAAGCCTTTCAGTTGGCAGTGATTTATACGTCTCTGATTCAAATGGTAAAGTTCTTCATTTTAAAGTTACCCAAAAAAAGGTCTATAATTACAATGACACGGATACTCAAGAAGTATTTGGTTCAACAGGCATGCCAATGCTCAATCTCATTACTTGCTATGGCACATGGCTTCCAGCTCAGCATACTTATGATCAACGGCTTGTAATATTTTCAGAACTGGTCTCGTCTTAGGATGTGGTCGAATCCAGAGTCAAACTTCTTATCAGCTTAAGTTGAAATAATTATATGTGGCAGCAATGGGTTAACTTTATTGCGGGACTGTGGCTTATCCTCTCCGGATTCTTGAATTTCTCGCCTGCGGCTATGACGACGAACTTCTTCGTTGTAGGAATTATCGTAGCCATTCTTGGCTTGTGGGGCGCTTTGCAGTACCGTTCGACGGACAGTAGATATCAGCAACAGCACTCGCATTAAAAAGAACGCGGATTACGCGTAATCCGCGCAAAGAAACCACTGATACGGATCGGTGGTTTCTTTGCGTTTTTGCGTTATAATGTCAGGTATGAAAGCTGTAATACTGGCCGCAGGCAAAGGGGTGAGGATGGGAGAGCTCACCAAGAATGTTCCGAAGCCGCTTCTTCGTATCAAGGATAAAAATCTATTGGAGTACAAGATCGATGCATTGCCTGCGGAGTGCGATGAGATCGTATTCATCATTGGTCATCTCGGCAGCAAGATACGAGAATATTTTGGCAGTGAATACAAAGGCAAACGAATTCATTACGTCGAAAGCGAGCCGTTAGGAACGGGGTATAGTTTGTGGCAGGCCAAGCATCTGCTCTCCGGCGACAAAAGGTTCATGGTGATGTGCGGAGACGATCTCTACGGTTCTGAAGATATCAAGCAGTGCATCATTCATCCACAGGCCGCTCTGGTATTTAAGAAAGAGGGAGTGGGAAGCGGGGGAAAGGTGTTGGTAGATTCTTCAGGTTTCATCGAAAGTATTGTAGAAGGAAGCCATGCAGGGGAGCATATTATTGCTACAG
>JARIHA010000167.1 GCA_029288475.1 Candidatus Tayloriibacteriota bacterium
AATAAAAGGCCCGACCGTACGGTCGGGCCTTTTTATTTTTCCATTACGCAACTTTTGACTGTCCGATACTATCGAGATGCCCTTCAGAGAGTTCAAGCATTTCATAATGCCAGTTCACGCCTTCTTCGGTTAGTTCCAAAAGTTCTTCATGATTGAGACCTTCGGCTACACCGCGCATCAATGCCCAGTGGACGATAGCCGCTCCTTCGAAGAAGCCGCTCCATTCCATAAGCTCAGTAGCATTATCCCACTGATCCGCAACATACAGATCACGCATCTTTTTCAATTTTTCTTCCGTTGCTGTTGCCTTGGTTAGAGTGGTATCAATAACACTGCCGGCAGTTGCCAATTTCACAATTGAGTCGGCATGCATCTTGTTCTTCTCCTCAATGTCAGCAACCTTTTCTTCGCCAAGCGCTTCTACCAAAGCAGGACGGCCTTTTTCATACGTATCCGTACCAACGCGGCAAAATGCCAATATTTCTCCTAATTTTTTTCCTGTAAATTCATTCATATGTCTCTTTTGACTAATCTGATAATACTCTTTATAGGGTAGTAGAAATTGTGTTTTTATACAAGACTGCTACAATCGTTACACCAAGCCGCCGTCGCTATAGCTATGGCGCGCCGAAGCCGCCCTTAGCTCAGTTGGTTAGAGCACAGAGCTTATACCTCTGGGGTCCATGGTTCGAATCCATGAGGGCGGACAATATGAATCTTCTCCATACGTTTAATGAAGAGAATGCTTCCGAAGCGGAAATTTCGACTTATAAAATTCGACAAGCGGCGCGTGCAATAGTTTTTGATGCCGATAACAAGGTTGCTCTTCTTTATATTGCTAAGCATGATTATTACGAACTGCCTGGAGGTGGGGTAGAGGAAGATGAAACTATTGAAGAAGCGTGTATCAGAGAATGCAAGGAAGAAATTGGCTGCAACGTTGAAATTATTTCAGAAGTGGGAAAGACGATTGAATATAGAAAACAGCTTAAGCGTGTGAACGTGTCGTTTTGCTATGTGGCAAAAGTGATAGGAGAAAAAGGCATATCGGAATTGCAGGAAGATGAAATTGAAATGGGAACTTCGACTGTCTGGGTATCAAAAGAAAAGGCGCTGGAGCTGATTGAAGAAAGACTAGAAAATTCAGAAGACTTACATTTGTATGATAAGTACATTGTCCAAAGAAGCATCGTGTTGCTAAATGCAATAAAATAAAATCCCCTGCAAAAACAAGGGGATTGTAATTAAAAATTCTTTCTAATAAGAGATTGGTTTTTCTTGTATACAAGAACGGAAATCCAGATGATGGCACAGAAAGCTATCAGGGCCGCATAACTATACATAGGAATATCTGTTTGTTTTCCTGCGTATACCAGAAAAAGAAAAGCTATCCATAAAGCTGTTAACATTCGGGCATATGTTTTTAGTGTTTTATCGTTCTTTAAAATACCCGCCTTTCTTTCCTTGATGTAAGTTTCCATCTGACTATCAAAGACTTCTTCTTTATTGTTTTCAGTTTTCATAATTTAAAAGATTTGTTTATTTGTACGGTACAACCAAACTTACTATTTGGCAAATGCATTAATGGGGACAATAAAAGGCGGCCGGAGTGCGGCTGCCTTTTGTGTTAAATAATTTTTTCTCCGATAAGAAAAACAATTCTGCGGACGAGCAGAATTAACTCTTTTCTATCATTTGGAACCTTTAGATCGTTAAAATGTTCAATCGTTGCGTCAACGGCATATGATATTTCCATTTTCTCAATCATCTTTCGGTAGGCAGCTCGCTGTTCATCGCTTCCTACGTCAGCATTTTCAAATTTTTTTTCTGCCTTTGACCATTTTTCTGTACCAATATCGAAATCTATCGGCTCAATAACTTCAATACTACTCAGAATTGGTTCTATCTCTTCGAGGTCTCTAAGGATGGGTTGCAAGAACCATTCCAACTTTCGCCTCTGCAATTCGGTTAACTGAGGTGTTATACATACTTCCATGATGTAAAGATTTTTCTAAACAGTACCATGTTGAGAATGAAAAGTCTAAAAGATCTTTAAACATATTAGGGGATAAGCACCTTCCAAAATTTAATAATAAGAGTACCATTAATACTGGTTGTTGCGGGGCTAAACCCGCGATAATCATATGCATATGAATACACAAAAAGCAGCACAATGGTTTGGATGGATTCTTCTCCTCGTCGGAGTACTAGGATTCATTCCAGGTATCGTTACATCATCAGGTCTTCTTCTTGGTATCTTCCAAGTTGACGCACTACATAACATTATTCACATTCTTACTGGTCTTATCGGCATTTTTGCAGCCGGTGGCCTTAAAGCAAGTAAGAACTACTTTAAAATCTTTGGTATTGTATACGCCCTTGTAACCATTCTTGGTTTCATCGGAGGTACTTCAGTCCTTGGTCTTATCGCGATCAACGCTGCTGACAACTGGTTGCACGTTGTAATCACATTGGTTGCTCTTTACTTCGGTTTTCGTAAGGAGGGAGTAGTTACTGTTGCGATGTAATTAAGATAGTCTGCTAAGCGAGCACTCTGTCGCCGCGCACAAAAAATACCGCTTCCAACCCGACGGGCTTGTTCAGCGG
>JARIHA010000180.1 GCA_029288475.1 Candidatus Tayloriibacteriota bacterium
GCCAGGCCACTCTTCGTTTTCTCAATCATCACTTTCCTGATAAGCCGAAAGCTGAGATCGGTATTGCTGATCAAAAGGATGGACCAGATTATCTTGAGAGACAAAAGGATTATGATTTGATCATCAAGAGTGCGGGTCTTCCGCGCCGCTTGGTTACGCGTCCTTATACTACCGCGACCAATCTCTTTTTTGGTAATACGAAAGGAAAAGTAATAGGCATTACTGGCTCAAAGGGTAAAAGCACGACTTCGAGTCTTATTTATTCGATGCTCAAGGCAGGAGGGAAGAATGTGGTGCTTGCAGGAAATATTGGAAAACCACTTTTGGATGAGCTTATCGAGGGTTCAGGCGATCAGGCGGATCGTATCTATGTGGCAGAACTTTCCAGTTATCAAACTGAGGACATTGCCTATTCGCCCTCTATTTCTGTCTTTGTGAGCTTCTTTCCTGATCATATGGATTATCATGGCGGCCTCGATAAATATCTTATGGCAAAAAAGAATCTGGTTGCCCATTCAAAGGCATCGGACTTTGTGATATACAATCCTGCTTATGAGTTTCTCGCTTCTTTAGCTAAGGAATTTCTTGCCCGGCCAGAAGAGCTTCGACCTACCGCACTTCCATTTGAGGAGCAGCTGCCGTTTCCGGAGTCTGTCATCCCGCTTTTAGGAAAGCATAATGTAGACAACGTGCGTGGAGCTTATACTGTTGCTCATTTGCTTGGAATTACTCCTGCCGCTGTTGAGTATGCGGTCAAAGAATTCAAGCCGCTTCCTCATCGACTCGAAAAAGTAGGCGAGTTCAAGGAAATAACTTTTTATGATGATGCAATTTCAACTACGCCTGAGTCTGCCATTGCCGCTCTCGACGCACTCTCACAGTATCGACCAATTGGTACGATCCTTCTCGGAGGAACTGATCGGGGATACGACTTTACTCTCTTGGCAAAAGTATTGGTAGAAAAAGGGGTGAAGCATGCGGTACTCTTTCCTCAGAGCGGTGAGAAGGTAGCTACAGCCTTGAAGCAAACTCCTGGAGGGGAAAGCGTGGTCACATATAAGACAGAGAGTATGGAGGATGCGGTTGTGTATGCTTATCAGAATACGCCAGTAGGTTCTATTTGCCTGCTCTCTACTGCTTCGCCGAGCTATAGCATTTGGAAGAATTTTGAGGAAAAAGGCGATCAGTTCCAGAAATGGGCCAGAGCTTTAGGAAAAGCCTCATAAAACTGGCCTTTTTAGGCTTTTTTCTTGATTTTTAAAGGCTAGTAGGGTATAGTATCGAGGCATTAAATTTATATACATATGTCACAGAATCACCTCATAAAACTATCTTGCCAGAAGTGCAAACACGTAAACTACTGGACTACCAAGAACAGAAAGAGTGTCGAGCGAAAAATCGAGCTCAACAAGTTCTGCAAATGGTGTAAGAAGACTACGCCTCATAAGGAAGCGAAGAAATAGCACCCAAAATAAAACTCCTTCCCGACCCCAAGCTAAGAGTGAGGGTACGGGAAGGAGTTTTATTTTGGGTGCTATTGATCAATTCGACTTGCTTTATGAAAGAACATTTGCCATTGGTTATCGGTCTTTCTCCAGTGCGAGCTTCTTAAGGAAATTACTTTATCTGTTCCGTTGGAAGTTCTTTCTGTCTTAAATGTAGCGATCACAATATTGCTTGATTGAATTTTTACATTGAAATCAGTCACGAGATATTCACACTTTTCAAGAGTACTAGGAAGCCTTTCTAGGATGTCTTTTTTTGTATATTTTTTACCTGAACTTCCGTATTCTATGAAATCATCAGTAATTAGTTTATTAAGCGCTTCTGTCGACGATCTTACTTCTGGTTTAAGAAGGGATAGTTCTAATTCGTAAATAGTTTTCTCTAGATTATTCATGAGTTTTTGATGCTCTGTCTAGCTTTTTACTGCGGGCCCACCCCGATTTGAACGGGGAACGACTCTTTTGGAGAGAGTTGTTTTACCATTGAAACTATAGGCCCAGAAAACTTATCATAGCATAATCTTTGTTTACTGAAAATATGAATAGCATGTTATAGTTATGTAACCTATGTATACTAAAGAAATAAAAGAGAAGGCTAAATTGTTGAGGAAAAGCGGCTTTTCGCTAAAAGAGGTTTCAATGCTTTCTCGCGTTTCCGAGGGTACATTGTCACTTTGGTTCAAGGATATTATTTTAGATAATAAAGCAAAAGCTCGCCTAGAATTACGAATTAAATCTGGCAGGCTGAATGCAAACAGTACAAACAGAAATAAAAGGATAGCAAAAGAGAAACTAGTACATGAAAAATCAATAGAAACGATTAAAAAAGTCAGTCAATCTTTAGAGAATAAAAAATTAGCTTGTGCACTTCTCTATTACTGCGAGGGTAATAAATCCATCAAAAATGGAGTTTCGTTCATTAATTCTGATCCAGAAATAATAATGACTTTTCTGAGTTTATTTAGATCGTGTTTCACCCTTAATGAGGTTAAGTTTAGATTATGTATTCACTTACATAATTATCACGATGAAAAAACTCAAAAGAGATTTTGGTCAAAAATAACAAATTTGCCTAATGATAATTTTACTAAAAGCTTTTTAAAGAATGAAGGTGGTTTGTACAAAAAGGAAAACTATCAAGGGTGTTTGCGTATAAGGTATCATGATGCAGATATAGCTCGTGAGCTTTTAGCAATCGCAAAGGAATACTTTAAGAGTTTAAATTCTGGAACTTTTTAATTGATCCGTGGATTTTTTCTGTTTGGGTGGGCTCAAACCATTGAATTCGGGATTCTTTTTTGAACCACGTCATTTGGCGCTTGGCATAGTGCCAGATCTCACTGTTAAGCTTTTCGATCATTTCTGCGCGGCTCATTTTACCTTGAAGGTGAAGTGCAAGGTAGCGGTACTCTAGGCCGAGCTCGTTCATTCGTTTCCAGGATAGTCCCTTAGCGTGAAGTTGTTTTGCTTCGGCGATCATGCCTTGCTCGATTCGTAAAAGCAGGCGATGGCGGATATTCTTTCTGAGCGTGAGCTCTTCAGGAGAAAGCCCTATGAAGAGAGGTTGGTAGTTTTGGGATTTTTGTATCTTAGGAACAGTGCCAATCGCTTTTGCAATTTCTATTGCACGGACGAGGCGATGAGGATTTTGAGCATCAATATTTTTGGCTCGTTTCGGATCGAGTTTTTTCAGCATGAGAAAAAGCTCGGCCGCGGATTTATTAGCAAGCTTTTTTCGCAGGGCCGGATTTGGCGGTACATCGGGAAGAACTACGTTATCTACTACCGCTTCTATGTAAAAACCTGTGCCTCCGCAAAGGATAGGGAGATTGCCTCGCTCAAGTATTTCGGCGATCTTGTCTTGCGCCAATTTTTTAAATTCCTCTACGGTAAAGCGTTTTTTTGGGTCAACAACATCAAGCAGGTGATGCGGCACCCCTTCCATTTCTTTCTTGGTGATCTTTCCTGTACCGATAGTGAGTCCCTTGTACACTTGGCGTGAGTCGGCAGAAATGATCTCGCCTCGATACTTTTTGGCGATCTTCACAGCCAAGCCGCTTTTCCCAGACGCAGTTGGACCGCAAATAACGAGGATTTTTGGTTTATGATTTATCGGCATGTATTAGGTTAAGAAATTCTTGGGCATTTTTTGAGATGCGTATCGTATGTCGAAATTTTTCGTTCTTTTTTATTTTATATATTGTTGGCTTAAAACCTAAAAAATTTATCATTTTTATTACGTCTTCCGCAAGTGAGGGAATAACCGTAGTAAAGTTAACCATTTTATAACCACGATCAAAATATATAGATC
>JARIHA010000019.1 GCA_029288475.1 Candidatus Tayloriibacteriota bacterium
GAAAAAATTTGAGCCTTGCTCAACTCTTACAATCCCAGAATGTCCTTATTCAAATGAAACAGGTTTCCTTTTGGGATATGGAGATCCTAAGGTGGCTAGTTACGAAGATGCCCTCATCTCTGCTATCGACAAAAACCACAAACTTACTGTGTCAGGTGATCCTCGAGGGAATATCGATGTACCTATGACTAATTGTGTGTTAGTAGAAGGGACAGGGCAGGATGATACGATTAAGGTTGTATTTAGAAGAGTAGAGGGTGATCCAGATATTGATGAGACGTATGATTTCTTTAATAGGATAAGCTATTACATTTATAGCGCCTATGGAGCAGTTGATCCTTTTAAAACCTATTTTAATCGTATTTCTTTCTATGCTGATCTTAAAAAGATTCCTCGTGCGGATTTTACTGCTGGAAAGGACGGTGTTTATTTGAGCAATTCCTTTTTTAATAAATCGGTTTCAAAATCCTCAAGCTGTAATGGAATAGGTGGGAAAATATCTTATGTAGTTTCATTTTTTGACCAAAGTTTTCGCCCTGCATGGACCTCATCCAGCAATCGGACTGTATATCTTAACAATTCTCCAGTTGTAAGTGTCGATGTTGGACCCGTCACTAATTTACAGGGAAATTATCAACAGGATTCACCTTCAATTCTGACTCATGAAGAAGGACATGCTATCGGACTGTTAAAAGATGAATATTATGCAGCAGGGAGCATTGGAAACATAAATCGATTATTTGGAACCAGTAAAAATTGTTCAACTAATCCTTTAACTGATTTTCGGTATGGCGATAATAATAAAATGTACGGAGGAATTGTCTACGGAAACATTTATATTGGTTGTGGATATAATTTTGATCAAATTAAAGGGACCATAATTTATAGTCCTAATCAAAATAGTCTTATGGGTAATAATTTTGAACCTCCCCAAAAATTCAACATAATTTCTTGTGGCTATCTCGTCTCAGCTCTGCTTGGTGAGCCTATCGACAAAGCACATGCAGAAAAGCACTGGCCAGCAATTGACCAATCAGGTAATCCATTAGTTCCAAATGGCCCAGATGGTAATCCAATAGGGTGTGCAGCAATGGATGTGGCAAAAGACGGTCTTCCTCCAACTAACAATCCTCCTCACATAAATGGAGTTTCTTCCGGTGGAGTCACTGGACTTGCTCCTTCACTAAGTGCACAATATGCAAGCGTAGAGAATGCGGTAGAGAGTACACCAGTACAGAGTTGGATTGAGGCTGTAATAAAATTTTTCTCTTTTTAATCTTGGCTAATTTTCTTGCCCCGACTGTTTTTTTAGTGAATAATGATGACATGAACTTATCGCTGATACAGAAGTCGTGGATAAGGCTTAAAAATTGGCTTGCTCCGGCCGCACTCTTCGCTCTCAGTTTGATTACGCATCTTTATGCTTTTGGTAATCCGAAGTCAGTGGTTTTTGATGAAACCTATTCAGGCACCTTTCTTGCAGCCTATGATAAGGGTGCATATTTTTTTGATGTCCATCCGCCGTTTGGTCGCCTCCTTATAAAGTTTTTTGCAGATCTTCTTCATGCGGCGCAGGGGGTAGATTTTAGTGCAATTGGTAACCCGCTTCCGCAGTCGATCGTACTCATACGTTTGCTTCCTTTGACCGCTGGGATCTTTCTACCTCTTATTGTGTATGTAATTTGCAGGAATGCTCACTTTTCGCGTCTAACGGCTTTTACCGCAGGAGCGCTTCTTTGTATTGAGAATTCACTCATTGTACAATCTCGTTTTGTTTTGACTGACGGTTTTATTCTTTTCTTTGGTTTCTTAAGTATTCTTTTATATCAATATTATCGACGATATGTTGGACGTCGTTTTTTACCGTGGTTATTTTTTCTTCTTTCCATCCTTAATGCAGCTGCGGCACTTAGTGTTAAGTGGACTGGTCTTTCTTTTTTATTGCTGATTTTTATTCTTGAAGGGAAAGAGGTACTTCTTAGCGTTATGAGTAATTGGAAGAAAATCAAAAAATTATTGTCATTTGGCGTGCTTTCTTGTGGAATTGTTTTGATTTTTTATTTCAGCGTATTTTTAGTTCATTTCTCATTGCTTCCGCATTCGGGTCAAGGTGACGCCTTTATGACCGAGCGTTTTCAAAAGACGCTTGTTGGCAGTGCTTATCAAAATGACCCAACAGTAAGCATCAAAGGTCCTTTCGGTAAATTTTTTGAAATCAATGCAGTAATGTATGAGGCCAATGCCAACTTCACTAAGGTTCACCAGTATTCAAGTAAGTGGTATAC
>JARIHA010000029.1 GCA_029288475.1 Candidatus Tayloriibacteriota bacterium
ATATACAGTAACAATAGCAGATATACATATTTATGCAACTATTTAGTTGCATAAATATAAAGCACACTCACAGTAAACTATTTTTTCCCTTTTGCTTTCTTTTTCTTCTTCTTTGGAGCAGGCAAATGTTTGGCAATATCGAGAAGCATACTCGAAAGGTATAAAATCTTTGAAAGCTGATCTTCTTCCACCAGATAGTGCAGTTTTGCTCCCGGATAAGGTGGAGCTTTCTCTGTAATAGTATCAAGCTCCCTGCTTTCGGGCGTGATCTTCACATAAAGCTGATCATCGCATACGAGCGCTACGACTTTCCCATCAGCATACAAAGCATATTCACCGAACATTGCCCGTGTTCTAAATCTCTCAGGATCTCCCAGTTTTTCAAGAATGAATTCAATTGTTTCTTTTCTGGTGGACATATTAATTATTCATGAAATGACTTTCATGATTTCTTCTTTTGACGGTATTTTCTCAGGGCCTTTTTCAATATAATTTTCCATAAATCTATTTCTTTAATTTAAATATCACAAACTCCGGTATTTTACTCAACAAATGATACGTATGCGGTTCTATATTCTTAAGCTCCTCAAGCGGCCGCGGATCAACCAATCGTTCAATGAGAAAACTGCATCCGTTGCGGAAGTGGCAATATCCCCGAGCGGCATAGTCCATGTATTCGCGGTGTCTTTTCCCATGGCATCGATGGTTTTTCTTTTTGTGAAATAATCGCCTGTAATTGCCACTTCACTGGTACCCTTGTTTCTAATTACCTCTAGCTTCCTGATTGAATACTCTTCACTTTCTTTCCTCTCCATGGCAAACCGGAGAGGGTGACCGCAAGAAAACAAAAAAGATGAATTCGACTTTAATACGCGATATACTTCCTTGAACACTATATTCCAATCTTCGAGATAATGAATAGCGAGGCTTGAATAGGCAAAATCAAAACCGCATCAGGAAAATCCAGCTTCTCCATGTTCATGACATGGAATTCGCACTCAGGATAGGAATCCTTTGCGACGGCGATCAACTCGCCAGTGATATCGATTCCTACTGATTTTGCCGCACCATGCCTTTTGAGATAAATGCTGTCTTCGCCGCTGCCGCATCCCACACTCAATACAGTCTTGCCTTTAAGGTCGGGCAACAGCGCGTACATGGCAGGCTTTTCGTAATATGCATGATAGACGGAGGCTTTTGGATTACGAACATGCGCCGCATATTCCTTGGCTTTGGTCTTGTAGAATTTGATTGATTTATCGTCGATGGACATATGATCGGCTCTTATTTAAAGCATATCATGTAAAGCTAACCACCAACAATATTTAGACCTTAAGAAATCTCGGAAGGACTCCAAGCTAAATAGGAAACCTATTATCAAACCCTTTCCTGACTAATAAGCTATCCTTAGCTTAAAATAAACAGCTTTTAGAGAAGAAAATTCTTTTTCGTTTTCTGTAGTTATAACACTACCGCCTAGCCGAAGCATTGCCGATCTGAATATTTCAGACGACTTTTATATATAAAAAAGACCGGGGCTAACCCCAGTCGTGTAACT
>JARIHA010000030.1 GCA_029288475.1 Candidatus Tayloriibacteriota bacterium
ATATACAGGATCGTACGGATTAGCTGCAACACTTATTTTTTTGATAAACAATTAATATGCCCCCTTTCAAAGAATCACAGCTTAGAGAAGAGTTTAAGAAAAGATTTGATGGATATTGGCGAGGCGAAGCTATACCAGATGAAATTTGTTTCTGGTGGCTCTCAAAAATGTCCTCCTCCCAAGAAGCTCTTATAGGGAAGATAGAGAGTATGAAGTATGTATTTGAAAGACCAAAAGAGGATTATTTACCTGAAGTTTACAAACATTTGAAGTCGAAGAATGAAGCGTTTGACCATGTACTCACATATATACGTGAACAGAGTTAAAATAACCGCATGATTATTAGAAAAGCCTACAAAGTAAGACTACACCCAAATAAAGCCCAAGAGCAGCACTTATTGCGCATTTTAGGCGCTTGTAGGTTTATCTATAATCATTATCTTGCTACAAGATCAGAAGTGTATAAAGAAACAGGAAAAAATTTATCTTATTCGACTTTGTCGAGGGATTTAACAAAAATGAGAAAAGAAGTTGATTGGGTTAGCGATATACAGTTATTTCCTTTAGACCAATCCCTCAGAAGATTAAATACCGCTTTCAACAGATTCTTTTCAAAGAAATCTAAATTTCCTAAATTCAAAAATAAAAAGAGTCCAAAACAGTCTTTTCAAAAACCGAGAGATTGGAAGATAAAAGGTAATAAGTTAATGATCCAAGAAGATTTAATCATTAAATTCAGAGGAAAAATTGATTTAAAATCTAAATTCGGAACTCTTACGGTTATAAAAGAGAGTGATAAATGGTTTGCTTCTATGACTGCAAAAGTATCTGTTTCACTTCCCAAACGATATACGAAGCCTATAGGAATTGATATGGGTCTTACTACTCTAGCAACATTAAGTAATGGAAAGAAATACTCCAATATTAGACCTCAAAAATATTTACAGTTAAAATTGCGGCGAGCCCAACAAAATTTGTCTCGGAAACAGAAGGGAAGTGCACGAAGAGAAAAGGCCAGAGTACAAGTAGGTCGAATTTACGAAAAGATCCGCAACGTAAGACAAAACCACTTACATAAAATTAGCCATGACATTGTGAGCAAAAACCACGCCATGATAGCAATGGAAGATTTGAATGTAGCTGGAATGATGAAGAATAGAAAGTTGTCGAGAGCATTTGCGGATGCTTCAGTATCGGAGTTATTAAGACAGATCATGTATAAACAGACTTGGAAAGGAGGACAGTTCATCAAAGTAGATAGATACCTCCCCTCATCTAAGCTCTGTCATGCTTGCGGATTTTATAATGAGGTAATGCCTCTTTCCGTAAGAACATGGAAATGTCCTGGCTGTAAAAGACCACATGATCGTGACCAAAATGCAGCAAAGAACATTTTATTGGCGGCGTACGCCATGCGTGGAGAAGATGGGATGGTAGCGAAAAGCGAGAGTAACCAACTTCGAGGAAACGCGGATTTACAAAAGTAAAATACGAAATATATAAAAGGAGATTATCAGAGCACCCTTTTAAAGAAGTAGAATATGGAAGAAAAAATGGATAAGGAAA
>JARIHA010000165.1 GCA_029288475.1 Candidatus Tayloriibacteriota bacterium
ACCCGTGACACTCCATGTAACAGGAGCATTTATTGCTGGAGAAGACGGTGACCCGACGCACATACCTATAAGAGTATTCGGATTTACCTGACAGCTTCTTCCTCCAGCCTGCTCGCGATTGACCAGCGCGCCTTCATTTAAAAAGTTCGCGGGCATATTGTGCGCATCCAACTTCGGCTTTGGCACTTGATCATCATAAAAATAATCAGTCTGAAAATTACATTGAGGCAATGCAACCGTGAGCGTTTTCGTACTATGTGCAGGCACTATCGTTTTAGGGCTTTGATTGAAAAATGTCTGAAACTGGAAAGCAGAGTCGCTTGGGTTGTCGATAGTATAAGATGCAAGCGTAAGAGGCACTTCACAGCCAGTATTGTTGGTCACCACACCATTACCAGAAAGGTCTGGTGTACTGAGAATGAGAAGATGATTGATAATCGCGGTCTTTGCTTCATCCAAAGAAAGTCTTACTCCGTTTGAACAAAGCTGAATAGAATTTGCCGGTAATGTCTTGAAACTCTTGATGTCTCCATAACGAGTAAAGCCTAAATTTTTTGCTCCTGCACGATAGTAATAAATAGTATCTGGGAGTAAATTATTTAAAACCACATCAAAAGAAGAAGGTACGAGAATAGCAGTAGTACTGGTTCTATTACCTACCGCCATTCCTCCTCCCCAATCAAAAAATCCTACGGTATCGGGAGTACCTTTTGGATCTGCAGAACCATGAATACGGGCACTCTGAAAAGTCACATCGGTTACATTTTCGGTATGAGCAATCGGGATCAATGGCGGCATCAGCAAATCTTCGGGGTGAGAAAAATCAGGAATACCAATACTTGTAGGAAAAGGAATCAATGTAAGATTTCCAGCAAATGGCAACCCCGGAGGAACCGGAAGCTGTCCATCAATGAGGTTGGTCACTTGATTTACTGGATTGATAAAATCTACAAGATCATCAAAAAATCCAGCATGTGCAGGAGCCGGTGCAATGAAAAAAGTAGCAATAATAAATGCCGTGGCAAAACTAACAGAAAGACTGATAGAAAGAATGGTTTGTGTTATTTTTTTCATGGTTTTTTATTGGCTAGTAATTGACTGAGAAAGCACATAACTTCTTGAAAATGCCGCCGTCACGATAATCCTATCTTCCTTCTCTCCAAATGTATCACAAGTAGAAAGAGTAAGCATGTTTCCTCCCTGACCAAGGTTGACCACCGCATCTGTATCCTTAAGAAGAGAAACGGTGGAAACTGTATAAATATACTCATTCTCTGGGCCGTCTACTTTGATCTCGTCGCCAACCTTCAGATCCTTTAACCCATTGAAAGTACGATATGCCTGATTGTGTACGATCTTTAGATAAGAACTATGACCAAATAGATAGACATTTCCTCCTTCATTCAAAGCGGCAGACGTTGGATACCTCACTGCACCAGTCAACAGGGATTGATCGAGAGCGTCAATGGAAATACTCTTTGGATTGTTTACTGGGGCATTAACGCCAATTTTATCAATCTCTATGCGCACAGGATATTCCTTCTCGCCCTGAGCTGTGTACTTAATAGGGGCCAACTGGTCATCTGCATTGGCAGAAGTTGTTTGACTCAAACTGGAAACTGATGCAATACTTAAAATAGGCTTAGCATTCAATGAAGCCTGCAGATCTGAAGGAAGTACGCCAATCGTACCTAACAACGTGAAAGTTGCGAAGAAAACGATTATAGCGGCCATCAAAAAATCCAGAGTGCGAGAATACATTTAATTATTTTTATATTAGTTAGCTATTGACAAATAGTTTTATTGAGTATATAGTTTTTCATAGATTTACGGAAATCTATTGATCACGTCCTAGCCAATATATACCCTATAAAACCAAGTAAGTCAATAGGTAATCCTACTTATCCCTCAATTTAGACTAAATTAGCCGCGGGCAGACAGCCCATAATAAAAAAATCATGGATAACCCAGTTTTAAATCCTAAGAAAAACCCAGAAAGCGACACAAAAAAAACACGAGATGCTTCTATGAAGACTCTCGCGGTCATTGGCCTGATTGCCCTTTTAGGTCTGGTCAGCGTTGGTATCATCAGGATCGCTCCTGATGTAGTGCGTTCAATTGCATCTGCCGCCGTCTCATTTTCTTCTATTTTTGTGCCCGCTCCAAAATTGGCCGTCACTGCAAGTAAAACCACGGTCAATTCAGGCGAACCCTTTACCCTTAGCTGGACTCAAGCAAACACAGACTTAGGTTCTTATACGATCAGCTATCCTTGCGTAAACAATTCCCATCTTGCGGATGTTACCGCAGGAAAAAATACCGTTATTTTTTGTAATTCAATTTATCAATTCCTGAACGAAGGAAACTCAATCACCCTTGCAGGATACTTGGATGCAGGCAATACCAATCAGTCAATTGATATTCCGGTCTCAGTGCGCTTCACTAAAAACGGAGCTTCAAGCCAGACATCAGAAGGAACAGTCACCATTACTATCTCGAATTCAGGAAATACCTCAATTCAGCCTACCCCTTCCCCTACAAATATCACAATCGTACCAAGCCCTTCTCCAAGCGCGACCCCTCACCCAACTTATCAAACTCCCGGCCAGGCAACTCAGAGTGTTTATGTAATGCCAGGACAGCAAACATCAGTGACTGCAAATCCTTATGTAAATCCTGACCTTACTGCTCACATTTTAGCAACGGGAATAATTGATCCAGTAACAAACGTGTTTACTGTTAAAGATAAAGTACTTCCTTCTAACAGAGCGGCAATACAATTTGAAATTGTAAACCAGGGTGGCAGACCAAGCGGCACATGGAGCTTCGCCGTCGTACTTCCTACCTTCCCTGCTTTTACCTTCATGTCAGAATCACAGCCTTCACTCAATCCCGGCGACAAGATACAATACACGATCGGTTTTGACCAAATAAAACAGCAGACCAAAAACGATTTCATCATCAATGTTGATAATAGGAGCGAGGTGAATGAAACCAATAAGACGAATAATATTGTTCAGGGGAGTATTTTTGAGTAATTTATCTAAAATACCCGCCAAGAAAAAAAGATCTTTTTCAACCCCAAGCTAAGTGATATAAGATAAAAGAACCTCCGGGTAAATAAAAACACTTTCTCCGTCCCAAGCTAAGAGTGAGGACTTCGAAAGTGTTTTTATTTACCCGGAGGTTTTAGATTTCCTTCGTCAATAATATCTAAAAAATAACGCCGACAGCTAACAACCTAACAC
>JARIHA010000051.1 GCA_029288475.1 Candidatus Tayloriibacteriota bacterium
AATTTCGACAGCTGTACCATTGCCCAAATTACTAAATGAAGAATCAGAAATAATTAAATTTGCTTTAAAAAAAGCTCCTACAGCATTGCCGCCTGCAGTATCAACCGTAACATGAGACGCTTCCATACTCCCTCCGGAAACACTGATAGCATCGTTTTCGGTGTTCATAAATTGATCATCATTCAGACTAAGTGAACTGTCAGATGAATAAACAGCGTTTCTACTACCAGAAACAACTGAGTGGTTAATTTCCACCCTTGCATTGGACAAACTAAGTCCCCAATTGGAATTCTTCATATCAAAATATACGAGAGTAGAAGTCGCAGAAGTAGGATCCAGGCTACCATTAAAATATACTCCCCATTCTTTATTCTCAGGAAGAGTACCCGATCCAGTAAAACTGATACGATTGCCGGCATTTCCTTCCGCCTTTAATCTGCCGTATATTGTTAAACTCGCGTGAGGTGTAAACCGCACTTCCACTCCAGGTTCGATAGTAAGAGTAGTATCATTGCTTAATACCATTGCTTGACTGATAAGATAAGGACTATGTTCTTTGCTAAAAAGAGTATCCTCAAGAATAAAAGGTCCAGCCACATCAGTTACTGGCGGTATATCTGGCTGAACAGGATCCGGAGTATCCGTAGGAAGGATTGTACCGGGGAAAAAACTAAAAAATAGAATAATGATGCTTTGAGCTTTTTTTATCCATATTTTTTTATCATTCTGCTTTGTATTATTCATCATCTTCATCTTGATTTGAACAATCTGAAATTGTCGGATCTGGAGAAAGCACTGTAAAAGTTGATGAAGAAATAGCCCCATCAAGAGATACCGAAGACGAAGAAGCACCGGAAAAAAGGGCGACATTTACGCCAGGAATATTCCCAAGGCTATCTGGAATAGCAGGTAAACCCCCACCCAGTCCAGATGAGTATAAATTTTGACTATTCACTGGAGTATTATTCATTGAGAAATTGTCAGAAGTACTTGCTAGTGAGACTTTATTTGTGCTCAGAAGATTATTGCTATCACTATAAAATAAAATAGGAGCTTTTGATTCAATTGAAGAATCATGAACAGTATCGTGCGTCATTTTAAATACAGATAAAACATTTCTGCGAGAGAATCTTGTATTTAATTTTGGTAGACTGGAAACAACTGAGGCTGCAGTAGTATCCAGATAAGTTAAAAGACCGCTTTGTATTCTCCAAATTATAATTGCCAGTAAGAAAAAGATGAGCAGGAGAAACATAGCCCGCATCGGGCCTACCTTATTTTTCTTACTATCTTGTTTTTCGTTTTTCATAGTTGCATGATAGCAATCTAAATATGAAATATACCCAAAACCATATTCAATTAAAAATAAAAAAAACGCCTTCAAAGGCGTTTTTTTAAACTACGGATCAGTTACATTTTGTTACGGATTCTGGTTTTGGCTTGCTGTGCAGCATGCATTATTTTCTGTGTCTTTCTTGAAGTATGCAGTAATAATAAACAGAAGAAAGCTTAGCCCAAGAATGACCGCAAATCCGCAAACTGTCTTAAAAAATGTTTTATCGAAATATTTGAACATTTATTTATTGAAGACTTTTTAGTAGATCCTTAAGTTCCTGACTGCTTGGGTTCGCACTAACTCCCTGCTGTGCAATCGTTCGTGCTTTAACTAGATTATTCTCCACGTCACGATAGAAAGCGACAGCGTTGAAATAATTGAACGTCTGATCTGGGGCGACCTTGATTGCCTGAGCATAGTTTGCTTCTGCCTTGGTGTTATCCTTTAGATAATAACCATAGAGGTTCGCCAAGTTTTCAAACGATACCCCGTCAGAAGGAGTCAACCTTCCAGCAAAATTCCAATCGAGAACTGCTCCTTGATAATCTCCTATGATCTTCCTATCGACTCCCAACTGAAGCCAATCATTGAGAACTGAAGGATCTTTTTTTAAATCCGCCTCAATAGTTGTTATCTGTTCTCTCATCAATGCCTGCGCATCGGCAGAGAGACTCGCAGAAGACTGAACAGTAATAGGTCGATTCAGGTCAGGCATATTATCAGGTACCGTCGGAACAAGCTCCACCTTAGCGCCATTTCCGCTATATACGATCCCTTGGCTAGATGTGGTTGCATTCTGAGTAGGTGTGGTTGTTGCGGTAACAGAAGTTGTATTATTGCTGCTCTGTTTAGTTTTTTGCATATCCCTGTAAATATAGGCATCTGCGGCCAGAACAAGGACTATAAGTACTATGATTTGAATGATTGTTTGGTTTCTTTTTGTCATACCGGTCCATTATAACAGAACTACCAAGCAAACAAAAACCACCCGAAAGGGTGGTTTTTGCAAGCTATCCAATCATTTGGCAATCCTGCCTCACGAAGGGATCACAAGTAGCTTTATTATTGTGTTCGGTTTTGGATAAGACCGCTTGAAGGAAGTCCAACCAATCCGTATCCGTTTGTCCACTGAAGGTCTGTAGTAACAGCAGCTGTTGAATTTGTTGAGCTACCGTTATCTGACCATACGAAGTCATTTGCATTTGATGCTCCGCCAGCAATACCTGATGCTGTACCGAGGAATCCTGCCAATGAAGGGTAAGTGTTATCTCCGAGCAATGTTGTGTTTACTGAGTAGTTTGCTCCTGAAGTTGTAACAGTATTAGCTTTTAGCTCGAAGTATCGAGTCGTTCCAGCTGGGATCGTGATGTAATTCGTTGATGAATTTGATGCAGCAATCGTAACTGTTGCAGCAGAAGCACTAGGATTTACATTTGATGCCGCTACCTGGCCATTCGCTACCTGGCTAATTGGTGTTGAGTAAGCTGAATCACTGTAACCATACAAGTTGATTGCGCTTACTGCCATTGATGAAGTACCAATGTTGAACTTGAACTGATAGATCTCAATATCACCCTTAGAATCTGCTGTGACCTTGAAATGC
Organism: Candidatus Tayloriibacteriota bacterium; assembly: GCA_029288475.1. Lineage (GTDB taxonomy): Bacteria > Patescibacteriota > Minisyncoccia > Phycocordibacterales > JARIHA01 > JARIHA01. The sequence goes on from JARIHA010000051.1 coordinate 2,940, forward strand.
ATCAATCGTCCGTCTGATGCGCCTGATTGGCTCAAAGTGTCAAGAGCGAATGTAGGGAATGACTTGAATACTCGTACTCCGTTCACTGATGTGCTTCCAGTTGCATTCAATGTGCTTCCAGAATCAGTACCTGTTCCCTGAGTATTTGTTCCGTTTGTATCAGCATCGATCGCGATCAAGTGACCCGCTGTTGCAGGCTGTCCTGAACCAATGTTTGCAAGATCGATCTTAACAGTCAAAGTCTTATCTGTATCCTTTGGAATGGTTACATTAAGATTTGTATTTCCGTTAACACCAGTTGATGTTGCGTTTACGTTTGTACCTATGAATGTTGCTGAACCTACCTGTGTTGCACCGTCCCAGATAGTTACCTGCATAAGATCCTTTGGAGAGCTTGATGCTGTATTCGTAAGTTTCAATCCAAGTCGAGTGAGGTTGATTGCCTCATTTGTAGCATGGAACTTGTAA
>JARIHA010000056.1 GCA_029288475.1 Candidatus Tayloriibacteriota bacterium
TCCTTAAGTCGATCTTTCACCTGGGCATACTGCTTACCAGAAAGATCAATGGTGTTAATTTTTCGTTCCATAAGCCTAGATAAGAGTTGCGGCTACTATTACGACGGCACAGAAGGCTGCACATGCGAGAATGGCCATAAGAGCACCAATGCCTTCTTTCTTTGGACTAAACTCGTAGACTGCCGGTGCGTCTGAGAAGTCATCTATTTCACGGTTGATGTAGTGGGTATTCATAAGTTGTTTCCCTCTGTGCCACTCGCTAGCTTCCTTGCACCCGCCCGCCTTATGAGTGGGCGAGCTTCTGACTAACGAGCGACACAAAGGACATAAGGCTTGTAAGGCCCAACAAAAAACCCGAGATTTGCTCTCGGGTTCCATTTCTAGCAAGTAGGCCGTTTTATTGGCTTTCCTGCACCATCTTCATAAAAAAATGGTTCTGGAACTGAGAGCAAAAAATAGTTCTTTATTGAGCTACTATCAATATACTCTCAAACCTATAACTATGCAACCGGCTCTAATTGAGGGTTGTGGATAACGCGCTGAGGCCATTCGTTGCAGATCTGCTGGACTCGTGGGAATGAAATATTAAACTCACGTGCGAGTCTTTTATACGTCCATCGCTTAGGGTCTTCTTTACGAAGCTGATATATTCTGCGGTTACGTTCCGCTTTGAGTATTTGAACCATATGGAGATTATATACCAAACCTATAATTAAAGAAACTTTGCAGCTCGTTCTTTGAGGCGATCACCAAACATGCTCGTGTAGATCTCAGAGCTGGCAAGACTTGAATGGCCCAAGATGTTCATTACATCCGAATTGCTTCCACCCATCTCAATAATGCGTCGTGCCTTTGCGTGCCGGAAAGAATGAGGGTTAGCCGTTGGTATTCCGGCTGCCCGTGAATATCGCACGAGCATATCTTCCGGCGCCTGTAGCGTGAGGCGCCTGCCCTGCCCATTGTGCATGGCTATGAAGAGTGCGTCTGGGTCTTTAAGTTTGTGTTCTTTTGCATATTCCGCACGAAAATCAATCCATCGGTGAAGAAGAGTGTTGGTTTCATCTGACCAATAAATTTGGCGCATTGGGCGCTTGCCGCGAGTCTTCTCGGTTTTAATAGTCATTTTCCAGACACCTCCTTCAGATTCTGTGGGCAACTCACTGATATTGAAGGCTACTAACTCCCCAATACGTACCCCCGTATCCCAAAGTATCTTAATCATTGCCTTATTCCGAAGGCCGAAAAGCCCTTTTTCCTTTATGACAGAAAGTATCTTTTGGTACTCTTCTTCGCTTAGAACCCTTGGCTCTACAAACTCTAATTTTACTTTTGGAATGTGATCGGGATTAAGCGACTGGTACCCATGCTTTTGAAGGAACGTAAAGAATCTCCGATATGCTGAAAGTTTCTGAAATAGTGATTTCCTATCCCAACCAAGTTCATCCATGGTCTGGATTTCCTTCATAATCATTTCCCGCGTAATTTCACGAATATCAATGTTTTTTAGCGAAAGTGTAAGGAGACGCAAATCATTACGATAGCGAGCAAGCGTTATGCCTTTTACCTCAAAGCGCTTGTATTGGTCAAACATTTTTACGGCTTCGCTTAGTGTCATAGCAACTAAGTAGTATATCCCGATTGCCATCGAACAACTGTTCGATAAATGGGGATAATGCAAAACCCACCCCCGTACTTACCGGCTTGCAGGCACGGCTTTCCGAGGGTGGGCACTATTATTATAAACCATATAAACGACAAATCCCGCGAACGGCATTTGTAGTAATCCTTGCCCTGCAAGCGCCCGAAGGCTGGGGAGACCCCACAAGGATTGCCCTCGTCATACTCCCGTTTGAAGTCAAAGTCAAGTGATTGTGAATGTACAACCTGTATTAAAAAGCGCAACACAGTCACAATGAATTTATGATTAAACTAAAATCATTTCCAATCGATAGAGCTGACGAGGCTAACTCTTTTATGCAGGAGTTCCCTCCTCGCTCTACAGACAAGCAGTCGGGTATTGTGTTCCATAACGGAACCATTGTCGTTATCTATGATGACGGCGTTATTAATCCTAAAGATCGTGAAGGTAAGATTCGAGGTGAAATTGAAGGTGATCAGAGCAAGCTCATGCTTACGCAGCACTCACTAGAGCAGGCGCGCGTTGCTCTTGCAGAGGAGAAGAAGATGCTTACAAAGCTCGCGCCAAAGGGATACGAGACGGGTATGACTGATACTCAGATCCGCAAACTCTTTAACGAGTACGTTACGAAGGAAACCATTGAAGAGTTCAAGGATGCTGTCGGCCCAGTAGAAAACCGCATACAGAATCTTGAGAATGAAATCCTTCTTGATACCCACGAAGTACGCCGTATTGAGGCTTCTATTAAGGGCTGGCAGGCACTTCTTAAGTAGGTATGGAGATCAACGAATCAAAGCTGTATCACCTGTCTACCGTCATTGAGGGACTAAACTTCAACTTTGCAATTGAGGCCGAATCCCCTGAACATGCAGGAGAAAAATTCAAGAAGGTACTTGAACAGCTACTTATTGAAGTGTCTATGCAGTTCCCTAAGCAGGAACCCAAGAAGTAATGATTATTATCGTCAAAACTATCCCACATTCAGAACAGCGGTACCCAACCGTTGGTGATTGGTGGTTTGAAATAGACGGTAGTCTTCATGTGCGTGTATCTGAAATGGGTAATCCAAAGTATGAGTTTCTAATCGCGTATCACGAAATTGCAGAAGCAATGCTCTGTCACGAAAAAGGCATAAAAGTAGAAGATATAGATGCGTTTGACACCAAATTCGAAGAGGAACGTGAACAAGGTCTTCACTCCCCTACCGAAGAACCAGGTGATTCGAAAGACGCGCCTTATAAAGAAGAACACTTTTTTGCCACAAGCATCGAGCGCCTTATGGCACAAAAACTCGGCGTAGACTGGCGCGAATACGACGATACAGTCACAAATCTATGAAATACCCAAGAACAAATGTTCTGAAGACCGCGAGCAATGAGGTTACGAATCTTGGAAAGAAGGCTATCACCAAAGTAAAGAATATCTACAAGCGTGATAAGTCAATGATCCAGAATGCAAAAATCGCTGTTGCTCCAATGAATGACAAGGGCATAATCTCTCGCTAGCTATGGAACAGCCAACCAAAGAAACTATCGGGAGTAAGCCAAAGAAGTTCCCTCGCAAACCTACGAGTGGCACCACAAAGAAGACAGGTCGTGCAAAGTTTCGCCGATCAAAGCATCCGATGAAATAAATATGAAGTTACGCATCAAGAAACGAGACTTGTTAGCGCAAATGCCAAAGGAAGTAGCGTACATGCTTATTGCTTCTGTAGACGGTCTGCCTGACTATTTCGAACTTGAAGCGGAATACTACGAGAATCCTAAAGACAAGGAGAACGATAAGCGTAAGGCTGAATATGAAACTGTCTACAAGATTCTCACTCCCAAGGAATGGCAGATCTTCGGATTGATTGAACGCTGTCCAGATGGCGTATCTATTGAGTATTTATGCGGTCAGATGAAATCTGCAGGCAGTAAAGTTCTTGCACGGAACAACCTTGCTATCCATGTGAAAGGCATTCGTAGAAAGTTTGAGAGAGCACTAATACCATTACAAATCATAAACGTACGAGGATCAGCCTATAGAGGCGGCATGTACGCACTCGTAAAGAAATAGTTATGTACGACTTACGTGTCTTCAGTTCAATGAAATTGCTTTCCATACCCATGTGGCTTGGAGAGATGCGTGAGATGTATCCCGATCTGAAGATTGAGGGCATGTGTTCGCATAACTCTCTCGACGTAATAATTATTGTCTCTCATGGAAAAGACCGAAAAGAAAACAAAGTTAAACCGTCTGCAGTCACGACGCCTAGCGTTCCAGAAGGTGAAGAAAAACCAACAGTTTCATCTGGGAAGAAACGAGTGCCGCGAAGTAATAGCAAATAAGCTTTATGGAAA
>JARIHA010000074.1 GCA_029288475.1 Candidatus Tayloriibacteriota bacterium
GTAACCCAATGTCGAATAAAGGTATGGCAGAGTGATAGGGTAGCCAATACAGTGCCGCTGACTTTCTACTAAGAACGAGCAAAACTATATATACGAAAAGGATCTAGTCATTTGGTATCCTTATCGCTGTAGCGTGATGAACACCGGGGATTTCTAGCTTATCTCGTCTCTAGTTGGTATACTTTTTTATATGGAATATGAACCTATCGCTGGTGCCAGCACAAACGAAATAGCAAAAGAAATTTTCACTCTTGACGGTGTTGATCATGAGTTGGTTAAAAAATATCAGCCTAAGTTTCTTGCTAAAGGAGGAGGGCAGATGGTGTATGAGGTACCTGGTCATCCAAACGTTGTTGCGAAGGTTGCGACTGAATCGTTGAAAAAAATCATTGCTTGGAATCTTGATCATAATGAAGCCCTGGATTCTTTACCGGAAGAAATCGAAGAACTGGCGAAACTGTTCCTAGAAAAGGAAGTTCGACGTCATCAACAACTGAAAAAGTATTTTGGTTCTATACATGTTCCTAATCAGAAACAGTATTTGATACAAGTTCCAGTGACTCCTGAGATACTTAATAAAATATATGATAATAATCCTCCAGTGGGCGTTGAAAAATCCTGGTCAGTAATGACCATTCAGAAACATGTGGATGAGCTGGCTAATCCTTCTAAGTTAGCTCTTGTTGGTGGGTATGCGGAAAAATAGAATTACCTGAGGAAGTCTACCGCCACGTGACTGAACATCTTGTTTTCAATAAGACTGCTGAGCAAAAGTTGGCTCTCGAGGAGTTTCTTCAGGTTCAGTGGAATGAGGACGTGAAAGTGCTTTTGGAGAAAGCAGGAGAGAATCCGCAATTAAAGGCAGCATTGTTGGAATTATTGGAGAAGATCATTTTATTCACCGCTGAGACCGGTGAAATATTAGATATTGCCGGACAGGATAATATCATACTTTATCTTGAGGAAGAGAGATGGTCTTTTGTATTGGTTGACGCCCAGTATCCCGGCAATGCAAAAATGATGAATAGCCTGAAGATCATTTTGGAGAAGCTTTTGTATGGAATAGAAATTGAGGACCTTGAAAAGAACGTCTTGCTCAACTCGCTTAATTTTATTCGAACAGTTAATGGAATGGCTGAACAGCTTGGGAGTAAGGCTCGAATTCATGTTTCCCCAGATGTTACGAGTCTCAACGTTGATTTTCAGTCTATTCTTAATAATTGTCTATCTAGCAAATAAATAAAAGCTCACTTTGCACAATCACGGGCCGTCGGGGTCTTCATTGTTTGGAGCACTTGCAGGATCATAATTTTCACTCGGGATATCTGGCTCAGGCATGATGTCCACATCATCTTTATGACTCCCGTTTTGGCTTTCTTCCGTAAAGTCCGTATTCTCCTCGTCTGAGTTTAGTGGATCGTTTTCTTTTTTCATAACCGTTTAGACGTATAATACGGTATGTTATTTCTTTTGAGTTTTTCAGCTATTTTTACTAATGTTGGCATTATTATTGCTGAATATTCACAAAAAAATAGATGCCGTGATAAGATTCTTTTATGAATAACATCACGACTTTTATCTTTGATTGCTTCGGCGTCGTTTGCAGTCCTGTCTTAAACGGGTGGTATAAGGACAATAGATTAAAGAAGGGCCTTGTGGATGAAAATTTGCAGCATATCTTTCGTCAGTTTGACCTCGGTCTCTTATCTGAAGATGACATTGCTAATTATTTCTTAAAGTATGAGGGAGTGAATTCTACAAAAGAAGAAATTCGAAAAGAAATTGACAGTTATCTAAAGATGGACGAAGGTCTTCTGGAAATAATAGGTAAATTAAAACAGAAGGGCTTTAAGATTGTCTTGCTATCCAATGCAAACAATTCTTTTTTCGAAAGAAAGATTTATGCTGAATTTCCTGAATTCAAAAGTCTTTTCGATGAAATAGTTATCTCTTCTGTGGTTGAAATGGTAAAGCCTGACCCGGAAATATATTTGCATACTCTTGATGTTATAAAGTCAAAACCAGAAGAGTCGCTGTTTATTGATGACAATAAGTCTAATGTAGATGCGGCCACCGCACTTGGAATTCATGGATTTTTATTCACTGATGTAAATTCTTTCTTAAAACATCTTGCTGTTATGGGCATAAATTTCAGTTCATAATTTAAGGTCAATCTATCAAAGTTGGACGCGATCTTAGAAAAGTGCCATAATTGCTTAACAACGATAATAGAAAAAGAGGCCAATAATTCAGCATTTAAATGACACTGACTAAATTAAAATATATAGATTTGTTTTATTTTTTATTTTTACTGATAGTAATGGTATCTTTACCATTCGCTTTTTCTTTCTTTCAATCAATAAGTATAATATTGCTTATTGCCGGCGCCTCAATCTCAACTTTAGGCTTTTCGTATTTGTTTGCCACTGCATTGATCGGTTCTATTTTGCCGGCAAATAACAAAAATAAGTCATGGGTAGCAAGTACTGTCCGTATTTTACAAATTGTTCCTATTCAATTTTTATCAGTCATGCGCAAAGACAAGGATGGATTCCAAAGGCGATACTATTTTTATTTTATTTTTGGCTTATTTCTATTTTCCCTCGGTATTATGGTCACTATTATAT
>JARIHA010000078.1 GCA_029288475.1 Candidatus Tayloriibacteriota bacterium
GTATAATAGGGGGCATATATTATTCGATTAAAAAGATATAGTTATGGCAACACGAATTGCAATCAACGGGTTTGGAAGAATCGGGCGGGCATTCTTTAAGGTGGCGCGGGAAAACAAAGATCTCGAGATCGTTGCGGTCAATGATCTTACCTCTATTGATAATATTCGCTATCTATTAAAATATGACAGCGTATACGGAGTCAGTCCCTTCGAAGTGAAAGCCGAAGAAGGAGGATTTTCAGTTGATGGGAAAAAAGTTATCTATGTAAGTGAGAGAGATCCTCTCGCTTTGCCATGGAAAAAGCTTGATGTTGATATAGTCGTAGAGTCTACCGGTCTTTTTACCTCTGCAGAAAAAGCTATGGCGCATATTACAGCAGGTGCAAAAAGAGTTGTGGTCAGTGCTCCTACAAAGGATGAGTCTACTTCAGCATTCCAGAGCGCGACTGTGCTCATGGCAATGAATGAAGACAAGCTTAAGACTTGCCTTGTATCCTCAAACGCTTCATGTACTACAAATGCAGGAAGCCCTCTTATTGCGATTCTCGACGAAGCGCTCGGTATTGAAAAGGCGCTTTTGAACACGGTGCATGCGTATACAGCTTCTCAGGCTCTCGTTGACGGTCCAAGCAAGAAAGACATGCGAGAAGGCCGTGCAGCAGCACAGAACATTGTTCCTTCATCTACAGGAGCAGCTATTGCGGTGACTAAAGTTGCCACTCAGCTCAAAGGAAAATTTGATGGTATTTCAATCCGCGTTCCTGTTGTCGCTGGATCTATTGTTGATGTGACGTTTATTTCAAAGAAAAATACTACTGCAGAAGAAGTAAATGAAATTCTCAAGAAAGCCGCAGCAGATGCTCGATGGAAGGGAATTTTCACCGTGACCGAAGAAGATCTTGTCTCTTCCGATATTCTTGGCAATTCACATGCCTCAATCGCCGATCTCGCATTCACTCGAGTCGTAGATGGCAATCTCGTTAAAGTTCTCGCTTGGTATGATAATGAAATGGGGTATACGCATACGCTCGTGAGACATGTAATTGAGGTGGGTAAACTCATCAAGTAGTCTACGATTATATAAACTTCATTAAAAAAGCCCCGTAGGAAGCGGGGCTTTTTTAATGAAAAATGATTGACGAATAGTGCTTGGTGTGTTATATTTTTTACTGGTAAGCAATGCTCTGGCGATTGTCAGAAAACAGGCTTTTGACAGCAAAATATAAACAAAAGGAAAAACGATGAGCATTATCATCGGCGCGGAAACGGCCAAATTGGCTGGTCTGCAGATAGATACAATGACGAAACTTCGTAACGGCCAATTAACTCTTGGCCATTGGGAACGTTTTCTGAACCTCTCACACGAAGCTCGCGAAGAACGGTTCGGCGATGTTCGGAAACCGAAACCTGCGCCCCCAGCAGAACCCGTGGTGAAGTTCGAACTTTTGGCAGACCTCGGCGTTATCGTCGTCCCGGCGGATTACGATCATGCCAAATGCCTGGCCGCCTTCAAGATGGCGCACGAAAAGGAGTTTTACTACTTCAACCCCGGCATCACCGATGTCAACTTCCCGAATCCTTCGCGGATTCTGAAGCCTGGCGATCGCCTGCGGGTCAAGGTCTACAAGCAAGTCGTTCGCGTCGACACCATGTCAGTGGAACGCATGGACTACCTCAAGTCCCAAAACATGACGGTCCGTGTTGGCGCGCAAGGTGCCTCGCTCGTTTATCTTCAGAAGAAAGACGAGCTTCCCAAGGGTCTCTGGTACGCCTCCTTTGATGAAAAGGAACGCCTCTGGGCAGATGCTAATGGCCGCAGGGTGCCGAGCGTGGAGGCCAGCTCGGACGGGGACTTCAGCTTCAACCTTGGCTACTTCGTGCACGTCTGGGATCAGGGCGGTGCCTTTTTCGGCTTCTGCGACGAACAGCCTAATAGTCCTTTGGTAGCTTAGGCACGGTAGCTTAGGCACTTTTTGCCTCTGCAGTCACTGGACTTAGATCCTTTGAGTCGGTTTTCACGGAGCATTTATTAGAACGCAAGTTTTGATGATGCTCTTTTTTTATATAACACTCGGCAGATGAAATGAGAAAAGCATTGTCATAATCTCCCGTAGCCCGGCCCTTATCTATCGTTCTGCTTTACTTTCGCTAGGATGTGCTTTGCTCTGCAAAATTTTACTGGCGCAGGTGGGCAATTCTTGTATAATCAGCAGATGATTGAAAAAATGATACACAGAGCAATCGACCTGATACGACAATCTATCGTAGAGATAAAATTAAACAACATAAAAAGAAAGTTTATCAGATTGATGCAAAAGCCCAGCCACCTGGGCTTTTTTGCTGGCCGCTTTATCTATTTCTACTGTAGTGCTGTTACTTTCCTTCAGCTTTGATGCTAAAATAGAGGAATGCAAAAAAAGCAAACGATTCTTATGGCGTCAGATCACGCTGGTTTTGAAATGAAGAATGCCCTTCGAGATTTTCTTGTTTCGCAGGATTACACCGTTGAAGATCTCGGCCCTTCGTCCTATGAAGAAGGCGATGATTATCCTCAGCTCATCATGCCGGTAGGGATCCATATTGCCGAAAAACCCGAGAAATATATCGGCATCATTTTAGGAAGCAGCGGGCAGGGAGAGGCGATCGTGGCAAATCGTTTTCCCGGAGTAAGGACTACTGTCTATTATGGAAAGAATCTTGAGATCATAAGACTTGGACGTAAACATAATGACAGCAATGTACTTTCTCTTGGTGCTCATTTTCTGACCATCGATGAGGCCAAGGAAGCCGTGACCCTCTGGCTCAATACTCCTTTTTCTATGGAAGAACGGCACGAACGTCGAATTGAAATGATCGACAATATTAGCTAATAAAATATGGTAGAAATCATACCCGCAATCATGGTCAAGGATCAGTTTGACCTCAAAGAAGACATTGGCCTGGTGCATGGACAGGTTCCTTTGGTGCAAATAGATGTCATGGACGGGCATTTTGTTCCTCGAAAGAGCTGGCCTTATTCGGCTCAAGGGGGATACACGGAAGATTTTGTAAATATCTTGGCGGAAAATGACGCACTGCCTTTTTGGAAGGATCTTGATTATGAGCTCGACCTAATGATACAAAATCCCGACCAGAATATTGACGAATGGATCGTATCCGGTGCAAAGCGGCTGATCTTTCATATTGAAAGTTTTACCTCGCATGAGGTTTTGCAAGGTACGGAAACAAAAGAGCAGATGAGTCCCATCGCCCGATTTGAGAAAATGCTTTCTGAGTTGCGTACGCGTTTTCCCAAAGGCATCACGGACTCCATTGCAAACATTGAGATCGGATTATCGCTGAATACTACTACGCCGCTTGAGAAGATCACGCCTTTCATAGAACAGATAGATTTTGTGCAGTGCATGGGTATCGAGAAGATCGGCTTTCAGGGCCAGCCCTTCGATACGCGGGTTCTTGAGCAGGTTTCCACTTTGAGAAAGAACTATCCAGGACTTATAATTAGCGTTGATGGAAGCGTGAATGAACAGACCGTGCCCTTGCTGGTAAAGGCGGGAGCAAATCGCTTGGTGATTGGTTCTGCTATTTTTGAAAGTGAAGATGTATGGCACGCTATCCGCAGTTTTCGAGAGCTGGCAAACGGGAATAATTAATTTTTTACATGATCGAATTGAATGACGGGAAAATAAAGGAACTTGAAATAAAGGCAAATGAAATTCGCATCTCGATCATTGAGATGCTTGTTGCCGCAGGTTCAGGTCATACGGCAGGTCCGCTCGATATGGCAGATATTTTTACCGCTCTGTATTTTCATCTTCTCCGCCATGATCCAAAAAAGCCTGATTGGGCTGAGCGCGACCGCGTAGTACTTTCAAACGGTCATATTTGTCCGGTGCTGTATGCCGCCATGGCTCACTCGGGATATTTTCCTGTTGAGGAACTCAAGACCTTGAGAAAATTGAATAGTCGGCTTCAGGGTCATCCTCATAGAGAATGGCTGCCGATGCTTGAGACGAGCTCGGGTCCGCTTGGTTCAGGCCTTTCTCAGGCGACTGGAATGGCTTTAGCAAATCGCATCGATCAGGGACGTACCTCTGATAAGTTTTTTTACTGTCTGACTGGCGATGGAGAATTGGATTGCGGACAGATCTGGGAGGCGGCAATGCTTGCTGGTAAGGAGAAGCTTGGCAATCTTATTGTTTTCGTTGATCGAAATAATATTCAGATTGATGGCTTTACAGAGGATATTATGCCGCTTGAGCCATTGGCAGATAAGTGGCGTTCGTTTAATTTTCATGTGCAGGAAATTGACGGTCACGATTTTCGACAGATTGTCGGTGCAGTAGGAGAAGCC
>JARIHA010000110.1 GCA_029288475.1 Candidatus Tayloriibacteriota bacterium
GCTCGATACTCACCATTCCCTGATCCAACCCAGTTTCAATAACAGTATTGATCTCATGGGTTCTTTTTTCTCGAATAAGGTTTGAAATTGCATTGTTGTTGATAAGCAATTCATAAGCAGGAACTAGACCGCCTGAAACACGAGGAATGAGGCGCTGTGAGAAAATACCGGTCAAGCTTGAGGCGAGCTCGATACGTATCTGATCCTGCTGACCTGGAGGAAAAGTGTCGATAATTCGGTTGATCGTTTGGGATGCGTTATTTGTATGAAGGCTTGAAAATACCAAGTGGCCTGTTTCAGCAGCAGTAACGGCCGTACCGATCGTTTCTGGACCTCGCATTTCACCAATAAGAACAACATCGATGTCTTCTCGAAACATGCTGATCAAACCAGTACTAAAATCCTTAGTATCGATACCGATCTCTCTCTGATCAATAATGGCTTTCTTTGGTTCATAAATGTACTCAATAGGATCTTCAATAGTAAGAATATGTTCAGCACGCGTTTGATTGATAAGCTCAATCATTGCGGCAAGGGTAGTAGTCTTTCCCTGACCCACAGGACCCACTACGAGAAAAAATCCCTGAGGCTTCTCCGTAAAGCTCTCGAGAATTGGTGGCAGATTGAGCTCTTGGAATGACTTGATCTTCTTTGGAACCAATCTCATTGCGAATGTAATCTTTCCCTGCTGAAAGAAGCCGTTTATTCTAAAACGGCCTATCCCATCATAATCAATAGAAAAATCAGCTTCCTTATTTTCAAAGAACTTTTCCCTATTAGCTTTGTTCATCAACGTATCAACAAATCCCATCATCATCTCACGGGTCAGAACACTCTTTTTTACCAAAGGTAATAGGAATCCCGCGACACGGATAGCAGGCAGACGCCCCTCCCCCATATGAAGATCAGATGCTCCTTCTTTAAAAACTAATCCTAATAATTCGTGCAATTCTTTTTTATAGTCCATAAGTACTGATTAGTATATCATTTTTTCTCCATAATTTTTTTCACTTGTGTGACTACCTCTGAAGGAATGGTCGTAGCCTTTACAATATAACCCTGTACACCAAGTTCTTTCGCCTTATCAATATCTGAGGCCTGGCTTTGGTTCGAAAGAATGATCAGTTTTGCATGAGGAGCGAGCTTTTCGTTTTTAATATGACTTACAATCTCGAGACCATCCATCGACGGCATCACCATATCGAGAAGAATCACGTCTGGAACCAACCCTTCTTTGAGCTTAGTAAGCGCGTCAGTTCCCTCAAGAGAGACAGTTACGTCAAACTTTGACTCATTGAATTTGATCGAATACATGTTGAGCAGAAAATGATCGTCGTCTACAATAAGAATTTTAGTTTTTTTATTTTCCATAATTATAGTCGGTTTACTTCTTCAAAAGGTATCTGCCTGTTAAGAGCTTTAATAATAGCATCTTCTTTAATCGTAAGCATACCTTGATCTCGCGCTACTTTCATGAGATCTAGTTCTGTCGGATTTCTTAAAATCACCTTTTCAAGTTCTTTATCTACCTGAAGCACCTCCACAACAGCAACTCGCCCGCTTGTACCCTTTGGACATTCTGGAGTAGGTAAAATCTCATACACCTCTTTTCCAGTCGGAATCTGATCGCGATATTTTTCAGGCAGGTCCTCAAACTCTTTTTCAATCAAAAGTTGGATGCTTCCTTCGATCGGCACCGGCTTGCCTCCTCCTGGGCAGAGTACTTTTACCAATCGCTGGGCGATAGCAATAATAAGCGTAGGGGCAATAAGGAATGGATCTACTCCCATGTCGATGAGACGAGGAATCACTCCGGCGGCATTGTTGGTGTGAATAGTAGAAAGCACTAAGTGACCAGTAAGAGCCGCTTGTACTGCAAGCTGGGCTGTTTCCTTATCTCGAATCTCTCCCACCATGATAATATCGGGGTCCTGTCGCAATGTAGTTCGAAGACCGTTAGCAAAGGTGTAGCCGATCTCAGGACGGACCTGCGATTGGTTCATACCTGGAATATTGTATTCCACAGGGTCTTCGAGCGAGAGCACGTTCTTGGTCTCCTTATCAACTTCATTAAGCATTGAGTAAAGGGTTGTAGATTTACCAGAACCTGTAGGTCCTGAAATAAGAATAAGTCCATAAGGTCGCTTGATACTGTCTTTGATGAGCTTGAGATTTCTTGGTGTAAGTCCCATAGTCTCAAGGGTTTTTACTCCCTTCTCAGAATCGAGGATTCGCATCACCACCTTTTCACCGTAGTAAGCTGGAAAAGTTGATACACGAAAGTCGATCTTACGACCTTCAATTGTTGCTTGAAAGCGACCGTCCTGAGGCTTTCTTTTTTCATCAAGACGCATGTTGGCCAAGATCTTTATACGGGCGATCAATGCAGAGTGAATTTTGATCGGCAGAATGATGCTGGTATTAAGCACTCCGTCCACTCGAAAACGAATACGCACCGTATCCCCCATTGGTTCGATGTGGATATCGGAAGCATTTCCTTCAGTTGCGTAATGAAGAATAGTGGCGACAATTTTAGTAACAGGTGCGTCTTCAATAATCTTTGTTCCCTTGATCTGCAATTCATCCTTTTGTATGACGGGCTGATTTTTATTTTCCGTATCAAGCTCACTATCAAGTTCCCCCAACGCATTAGTAACTTCGCTTGATAAGCCCTTATAACTATCAAGCACATGTTCAAAATCTTCCTGAGAAACAAGGAACACTTTAAATGGCAGGTCAATTTTGGAAGAAATAAAATTAAGCGCGTCTCGAGCCTCAATATTATCTGGATCCACTAATCCGACCTCGAGAACCCCTTCATTGAGGGCAAGCGGAACAAATTTATAGTAACGCGCAGAATCTTCCGGCACATATTTGAGCACGTCAAAAGGCACCTGCTGATTATCAATATTGCGAACAGGAATGCCAAAAAGCTCTCCCTTAGTCGACAATATCTGCTCGGCAGTGATTCCTCGCTTTTGGAGCACTTCTTCAACTTTTCCTCCGGCAGTTTCTATCTCGCGTTGAATTGCAGGGACATCATCCTTTTCAATTATTTTCTTATTGACGAGAAGGTCAATTATGCTCATAGATTAATCTTGTCCAATAGGTGCAAAAGGGTTCGGACGTGAAACAGGCTCAGGAACAACTGGGATACCGTAATCGATCAAGCTGGTGAACGCCTGGCTCGTAAATATAGTCTTGCTTAATTGTATTGCCTCGAGCTGTCGCAATTGGCTAATGATCTGGCCACTATCGCTAGTTCCAGGAGTAGTGATCAATCCTCCATCGTCTGCATAGGTATATGCATAAAAACCAAACGCACCGATGCCCGCAAGCAAGATGATCGAAAGAAAAGTTAAAATAATTTTTTTCATGTTCTTTTTATTTTAGCCAATAAGTTTGAGCTGTGATCGAATACCCATATGCTCCCTTATCAGGAACCCCGCCGATACTTATTGAATTTACATCTATGATACGCAAGCTATGCTCTAAATCCTTAAGAAAAGCCAGGAAGTCGGTATAAGAAGCACTGACAGAAAATGACAATAATAAAGATCCATAATGCTTTGAATCGCTTGAAATGACTGCTCCTCCCTCATCTTGAGAATCAGCAGTATTCTTGGCAATAGAGATCTGTTTGACTGTAATACCGTGACCCGCTGCAATACCGCTAATATCTGTGGTCAATCGAATAGTATCCACACTGTCAGGAAGAAGTTTTTCCAACTGGTCTGTTTGATCGGTGGTAATTGCATTATAATTATTGCGTACTTTTTGCTCAGCTGCGTCCAAGTCACCTGCCTGTTGAGCCACCTGACTTAAATTTGAGATAGTGATGTTTGACTGTTGGGATGCTTGATACTGAGGATTGATGAAAGCAAAAAATAATCCAGTAGAAGCTATGAGCAAAATGATTGGTGAAATGAGGCTGTTCATAGAATTAATTGGTTACTTTACTACTAGTAGTGCCAGATTGACTTGGAACTGTCTGGCTCGAAGCTGCAGAATCAGGAGCTGACAACATATTTAATGCATTCGTATAAAACAGCACACTTGGACTCAACGCGGCATCAACATGGAATGAAACGTTGCCTTTATCATCCAACCCTACCCCAGAAAAAACAGGATTCTTGATCGATGGGTCTTGTCTAAATACGTCTGACTGCACTGAAATGGAGTTGAAACTTTTTGCCTGACCTGCCATAGAGATGAGCGGCGTACTAGTGCCGGTAATACTAAAGGTAAAACTGTTAAATCTCACATTCTTGACTGTATCTTTCTCAAGAAGACTAAAAACTGATGAAACAGCAAAGTGGTTTGCTAAAATCTCATTTGCGGTCTGAATGCGTAGATCGAGTCGGGCATATTTATCAAAAGAAGAATTAGCAGCAAGGTATTTTTGCTGAGTTGCAGCAATCTCCTGCTGGAGAGTAACTATTTTTTGTCCTAGATATGAATTGTAAAAATATACCGCTCCCGCAAGCCCAATCATAATTACGAAGACAACAATAGCAATCACAAGAAAAAGACTAGCCTTCTGTACCGGCCTTACAGAAGCCGCGGAATGCTCCATTAAAGGCTTTTTTGGTATGAATGATGATTGTAAACGCGGATCCATATTATTTATTCATTATACTACGAAGCTCTTCCCTATTGATAGCAAAAAATGTGTATAGCTCGCAAAAACTTCAGAAATTTAACTTACTTCCTGAAGTTTTCGGAGGGCAAGCCCTACTGCAACCGCAAATTCAGGCCCAGCCTGCTTCAAAACCTTTTCCAAAAAAGCTGGCGCTTCTACTTTTGAAAAAGGATCGGCAAGAACTACGTCCATTTGAAGCTCCTTCTTTGCAAGATCGAGAAAGCCATGAAGAGAAGCGCCTCCTCCTGTAAGAACAGCTTTGCTGATATTTTTATTGTATTTTTTCTGGTAGTTGGCTACTACGCGATTTGCTTCGGAGAAAATATAATCGATGGCTGTACTCATGATATTGGCAAGATTCGGAGCAGAACTATCTGGTGAAGGCATTATGCCTCTAGCACGCTTCATTGACTCTGCCTCATCTATGCTTACTCCTAAAGATTTAGAAATCGCCAGTGTAAGATCCTGAGAACCGTGAGTAACAATATGAGAAACTCTTAAAATAGCCCGATCAACTA
>JARIHA010000163.1 GCA_029288475.1 Candidatus Tayloriibacteriota bacterium
ATTTTGATCCAAAACGAAGATGAATTACCCCCTCAGAAGTAGAAAAAGGGAAGGCGGATCGCTCTATCGAGTGATCTTTGTGGTTTTCTTTTTTCTTTGTTTTATTTTTATTTTAAATTCATATAGCCCTAACTTTTTCTCGGGCACTTTTCAAGTTGTAGGACGACCATTTTGGTTGGTGAAAAACTGGACCGCCGAGCGTTTTGATGGATTTTTCTCTTATTTTTCTTCGAAGCAAAGTCTTGAGGCTCAAAACAATGATCTTCGCAATCAGCTTCTCGAGCAGAATATCCAGATCCAGAATCTTTCGCTTCAAGGGCAGGAGAACGAAGATCTTAAAAATTCTTTTTCAAGAAGTAATAAAAAAACACTCATTATGGCCGCAGTTCTCCAGGGACCTGGATTTTCTCCCTATGATACCTTTATCATTGATCAGGGAACTGATGCAAACGTTCGTATAGGAAATAGGGTTTATGTGTACGGCTCTTTACCGATCGGATTTATAAAAAATGTGTATCAGACAAGTTCACTGGTGGAATTGTATTCTTCACCGGGAGAACAGGTTGATGTAGTGGTTGGAGCACAAAAGGTATTGGCAGTGGCTACTGGCAGAGGAGATGGAAATTTTGAAATAAGCTTGCCGCAAAATCTCGGCATTGATATTGGTTCTACGGTGACTCTTCCTTCCATCACTCCAGAACTGCTCGGCACCATAACAAGCAAAGAATCAGATGTTGCCCACGCTCTGCAGACTTTTTATTTTAGGACTGATTTCAACCTTAATAGCGTTCGTTCCGTGTATATTGATAGTCAATCCATCGTACCTATCAAAAGTATGATTTCAACAACTACAGCTTTGAGTACAACGTCTTCTTCAACAACTAAAAAATAATCATGGAAGAAAGCCAACTTAAAAAAAGAGTCATCTGTGACGTCATCCTTTTTTGTCTTGTTTTTTTGCTGCCGTGGTGGGTAAGTTTGATTCTGGGGCTTATTTTCGCTCTTTCTTTTGAGAATTACTACGAGTTGCTTTTCTTAGGGATATTTATCGATTCATTGTATACGACTCCATTGGCTTTTTATCACCACTTTCAGTTTGTCATTTCCCTTTTTTGCGCAATAGTTCTTCTTATCCTGGTCCCTTTAAGAAAACAATTGCGTTTTTAGTACAGGTCCCAATTGATAGGGTATAATAGCTACTATGCCACTGCCGCCTTTTTTAAAAAATCTTTTTAAGAAGAGAATTGGAAGTACCGAGATCAATCCTGACGAGATTTTTATTGATTCAAGCAATCTGCCTGATTTTGACGTAAACCAATTTGAGGGAAGAATAGAGAAGCCTATTCAGAAAAAAACACTTTTGTATGTTGCAATATTTTTCTTGATTATCGGAGTACTGTATGTTTCAAAAGTTTCTTTTTTACAAATAAATCAAGGCCAGGCCTATCAAACTAAAAGCCTTAACAACACCCTTCGCCATACTAGTATTTTTGCTGAGCGCGGCGTCATCTATGATCGCAACGAGAAGCTCCTTGCGTGGAATGCCCCCAATCCTACCGGAGATGACTTTGCTATTCGCCATTATGCGACCGCAGAAGGATTTGCCCATGTGCTCGGGTATGTAAAATATCCTTCGAAAGACAGCTCTGGATTTTATTACAATACTGCCTATCAAGGTATGGATGGAGTGGAAAAGTTCTATGACAATGTGCTCGCTGGAACCAACGGTATGAAGATTGTTGAAACAGATGCAACAGGAAAAGTACAGTCTGAGAATGTCACCGAACCGCCAGTGCAAGGAGGCAATCTGACACTTTCTATTGATTCTGATTTACAAGAAAAACTGTACGGAAGCATAAAAGCTCTGGCAGATAGCGTTGGATTCGGCGGAGGAGCAGGTGCCCTTATGAATATTAAGACCGGTGAAATCTTGGCCTTAACCAGCTATCCTCAGTATAGTCCCGACCTCATGTCTAACGGGGGAGATTCAGCCACGATTAAAAAATTGTTAACCGATCCAAATACTCCTTTTCTAGATCGTTTTGTTGATGGTCTGTATACTCCTGGATCGATTGTAAAACCTTATCTTGCGCTTGGCGCTTTGACTGAAGGAGTGATCACGCCTGAAAAACAGATTCTCAGTACTGGTTCTATTTCTCTTCCAAACATTTATGACCCTACAAAGAGTACGGTCTTTAAGGATTGGCAGCCCCAAGGATGGGTAGATATGCGCCATGCAATCGCCATGTCATCAGATGTATATTTCTATGAGATTGGAGGAGGTTATCAAGATCAGAAAGGTCTTGGTATCAGCAATATTGATAAGTACATGAAGATATTCGGCTTTGGCAGTAAGGTGCAGTCACCTTTCTTGGCCGGAAAAAGCGGAACGATACCGACTCCAGACTGGAAGAAATTAAATTTTAACGGCGAGGATTGGACTATCGGAGATACTTACCACACAGCCATTGGTCAGTATGGATTTCAGGTAAGTCCGATGCAAATGCTCGTGGGATATGGAACTATTGCCAATAATGGCATCGTGCCAACCCCGACTATACTTAAAGGTGATGGTACTGATCTTACTTCAACATGGCCTTCTGTGCCGATAAATAAGGATTACTTTACTGTGGTAAAAGAGGGTATGCATTTAGGAGCACAGATAGGTACGGCAAAGGCAATGAATTTCCCAGAGCTCGACATTGCTGCCAAAACAGGAACTGCCGAGCTCGGTAGTCTGAAAGTTTATGTAAACTCTTGGGCAGTGGGATTTTTCCCTTATTCTGATCCTAAATATGCTTTCGTTGTTCTCATGGAGCATGGGCCAAAAACCAACCTTATCGGTGCACCTTACGTAGCTCGAGAGTTCTTGCAATGGATGGCTATAAATCACAAGGAATACCTTTAAAAGTTCTTTATTTATTCTTGAGCTGGCTACTTTGACTTTTGGCTTAAAATAGCCTAATATTTGACTATATTAGCTTACAACACATCATGGTTGATCAAAACGAATATCTTACGCAGGAGAAGTACGATGAGCTTAATGCCGAGCTTGATCACTTAAGAAAGGTCAAAAGAAAGGAAGTGGCAGAAGACTTGGAATACGCCAAGGCTCTCGGTGATTTGTCTGAAAATGCCGAATACCATGAGGCTCGTGACCTGCAGGCAAGCATAGAAGATCGAATCCTAAAGCTTGAGAACATGCTCAAGACAGCTGTTATCATGTCTTTTCATCATAGTGATGCTGTAGGCATCGGTTCTACTGTTGTCATTCAGAAAGAAGGAGACAAGACTACTCACAAGTTTGAAATTGTAGGTTCTGAAGAAGCAGACATTACTCAAGGCAAGCTTTCAATTCACTCTCCACTTGGAGAAGCGATGATGAAAAAGAAAAAGAACGAAATCTTCTCTTTCCTTTCGCCTAAGGGAAAGATGAATTATAAGATCATTGATATCGAGTAATTATCATCTCTCATGGCCTCCCAAGAGGAAATACGCGACGTTAGACTAAAAAAAATACAATTACTTCGGGAAAAAGGAATGGATCCCTATCCAATTTCTACCCTGAGGGATTTTACTCTTGCTGAATGTATCGAAAAGTTTGATGAAGTTGCTAAAGAAGGCAAGATAATCGGTTTGGCTGGAAGAGTCATGGCATTGCG
>JARIHA010000164.1 GCA_029288475.1 Candidatus Tayloriibacteriota bacterium
CTACTGTTTCTTATGCGTGTAATGCAGGAAAGACAATTCAGGCTACTCTTTATGACGGACCTACAATGACCCCTGCGGTAGCTGGTCAGCCGCCGATTCCTGGAGGAACCGCAACTGTTGTGTTGAGCGATGGCCGCACCATGACGCTTCATCAGACTGTTTCAGCGGACGGTGTTCGTTACGCCAATGATGACGAATCTTTTGTTTTTTGGACAAAAGGCAATGGCGCGCTTGTACTTGAGAATAATCAGGAAAAAAGCTATATCGGATGCGTGGCTATTGCCCCAGAACCAGTAGGAGTAGATCTTTCTAAAGTGTACGCAAATAGTTCAGATGGTTTCTCACTCAGATTGCCGTCAACAGGTTACAAAATAGACGAGGCTTATCAATATGCTTATGGCCCAGGCAAAAATATTTCTGGGGTAAAGTTTACGATCCCTCCAGCTCTTGCACAAGGCACAAATCTTTCACCTGACACATACATCAGTGTTGAAGAATTGCCGAATACTCAAAATTGCACAGCAGGTCTTTTCCTCAATCAGGGTGGCCTTTCAGTACAGACCATAAACGATGCAGGCACAACTTACTCAGTAGCCTCAACTACTGGTGCAGGAGCAGGTAATCGTTACGAAGAAACAGTATACGCGATCCCAGGTACCAACCCATGTTTTGCAGTTCGTTATTTTGTCCATTATGGAGTGATTCAAAATTATCCTGTCGGTACTGTTACGGAATTCGATAAGAATGCTCTTCTCACCCAATTTGACCAAATTCGACGAACAATGGTGATTAGTCAGTAGGAGGTGATATAATTAGTAAATGAAAAAAAAGCTCAAGATCGCACAGATTGGAGCTGAAATAGAGCCATTTTCCAAAAGCGGAGGCTTGGCAAACGTCATGGGCTCACTTCCTAAGACAGAAAGTGAACTTGGAGCTGAAGTGCTTGTAATAACTCCATATTACGAGGATATTGATAATAAGGATCAGCAACATCTTGAAGTAATTGCTGAGAATGAAGAGATAGAAATAACCACAGGCGTTTCTGAGAAGGCAACCTTTCTCAAGGGTTTTCTTCCGGATAGCGATGTACCTATTTATTTTATCTCCAATAAAAAGTATTTTGGAAAAGGAACCAGTCCTGAAGGAAAGCTTTATGGGGCGAAAAATGACAATGCTCGGTTTGCATTCTTTGATGTTGCTGCGCTTTCTTTGTTAAAAAAGATTGATTGGAAGCCTGACATCATTCATTGTCACGATTGGCATACAGGGTTGATCCCATATTTCCTCAAATGGCGCTACAAGAAAGATCCTTTTTGGGCAAAGACCGCTTGCCTTTTTACCATTCACAATTTAGCGTATCAGCTTGGCCATGACTGGTGGTTGATCCCAGAAGCGAATAGGGATGATGGACGATCACAGCTTCCGGCAATCACTGAAAACTCTGCTATTGAAAAAATTAACTTTGTAAAAAGGGCTATCATGAATGCGGATGCCATAAATACCGTATCTGAAACTTATCGCGACGAAATTCTTACTAAAGACTTCGGTGAAGATCTTCATCGAATTTTAAAAAACCGAGAGGATATTATTTTTGGCATTATCAACGGTATTGATTATGCTGAATTTAATCCTCTTACTGACCCTGGACTTCATAAGCACTATAGTTACAAGTCAGGGGGCCGCAAGAAGGACAATAAGCTCTGGCTTCAAAAACATTTTCAACTGAAGACGGGAAAGAACATTCCGTTGATCTGCATGGCTTCACGCATTGCGGAGCAAAAAGGTTTCGAACTTCTTAAAGTAGTCATTCCTGTGCTTATGGATCTGGGTGTAGAAATGATTGTAATGGGAGACGGCGATGAAGAGTTGGTGAAGTTTCTTCAAGATATCCAAAAGCGTTTTCCCAAGCAATTCGTCTATCTACCATTTGATATTTCAATAGAGACCTCGCTCTATGCGGGTTCTGATTTTTTCCTGTTGCCTTCACGCTTCGAACCATGCGGTATCAATCAGCTTATTGCCCTGAGATACGGCTGCATTCCAATCGTTCATCGCATTGGAGGGCTTGCAGATACTATTGTGGATTATAATCCGGCGATCAAATTTGGAAATGGCTTTTCTTTTGCGCAGTACGATGTGGAGAATCTTTTGATTGCCATTGTTCGCGCCCTTGAGACCTACAAACATAAGGAGGTATGGAAGAAGCTGGTGAAGGCAGGACTACGAGAAGCAAATTCATGGCGAATTCCCGCAAAGAAATATTTGGATTTGTATGGGGTAACGAAAAGGTTGAAGCGAAAAGCTAAAAAGCAAAAGTAATATCACGAAACAACATGAATTGGATAAATATTCTTCATTTGTATCAGCCACCAACCCAGACGAAAGAAATAGTTGACATGGTGGCAAAAGAAAGTTATCAAAAAATAGTTGATCTTCTCGATCACTATCCCGGGCTGAAGCTGACCATAAATATTTCAGGATCACTTCTTCTGCTTCTAGAGAAATATGGCCATCAAGCTATTATTGAGGGTTTTCGTCGCCATGCAGAACGCGGTGCCATTGAATTGATGGGCAGTGCCATGTATCACCCGATTCTTCCGCTTCTGGAACCAAAGGAAATCAAGAGACAGGTTGAGCTTCAGCGTATGGTGTCGAAGCGTTTTTTTGGCGATGCGTATGCACCCCGTGGATTTTATTTTCCTGAAATGGCCTATAGTAAAGAATCAGCCGAAGTCGTCGCTTCTATGGGATTTAATTGGGTTTTGCTTGACGAAATTCATACTTCAGAAAAGGTTGATCCTTCTAGGCATTATGTAATCAAAGATATTCCTAAGCTGAGCGTGCTTTTTAGAAATACTCGTTTTTCAAAAACGTTTCCGCCAGAGGCGTTGGTAAAAGAAATAGAAAAAATTGACCCGTATGTCATTACTTGCCACGATGGAGAGCTTTATGGTCACTGGCACAAGGATGATCGAGGGTATTATCAAAAAGCATTTACTCATCCCCAGATAAGGATGGTTACAGCATCTGAATATTTAACTGGGCTTGAGGATCAGGAAAAACTTCAGGTTAAAGCTCCTCAAGAAATAGTGGT
>JARIHA010000170.1 GCA_029288475.1 Candidatus Tayloriibacteriota bacterium
CTGTAAATCCGTATTTTTTAAGATACTAGCATGAGCGGCTTTAATTTCTTTGAGTAATAAATCCGCTGAATCAGTATCAGGGTCATAAAAAAGACTTTTGATTTTTTTTGTTATTTTTGTCATTCTTATTTTGCGTCTTTACTCCTAAAGACTTGCTCTATACTTTGCGCCAAATATGGGGCTAACGCTGTCGTTCCCGTATTAGTGCCGGCCGTCACAACCAGACTGCCTCCTCGAGCGGTCTCAACTATTTCATAAAGAGGCTGATCATCGTAAGTAAACGACCTGAGACATATTTTTTTAGACCGATTGTTTTGATAAAGGACAGCACCACTCTCTCCAAGATACGTGTGTACAATCTTAAGGTTAGCTTCATCGATTGCTTGGTAAGCACTATCAGTAACATCATACATGCTTGTGCCTAGATAAAGAAAACCCCCGCTAACCGCAAGCATTTTTACTCCTTCCTTGGAGGTAAAAGGGGTCAGATTATTATCCGATACCGTTAGACGATTCCGACTCATTATTTTAGTAGGAATGGTGAAGGCATTCGGACGAGGCATTACAAGCCATCTCCCGGCAACGCCTGCTATTTTATTTTCAATCATAGTACCCCTAAGAAAATCGGAACCATATGCTCCTGGGTTAACAGAAAAATGCTTAGAAACAATCATTTCTCCATTCTTAACCTTGAGTCCAAGTAAACGCCCCTCAGGATCAAACTCCATATTTGAAATCTCTACGCCCCATAAGAAAGACACTCCCTTCTTCTCTAAAAAGAAAATCGCATTTTCTGTAAACTGATGTATGTTAAGTGAAAAACCTTCGATAAGAATTCCGCCTGCGATAATTCCATCAGTCACAGCCTTTCTATACAAAGGAAACTTTATTGAAATGTCTCCTGTCGAGAGTACTTGCTTGAGAAAACCTGCCTTTTCATGTTTGATTACTGTTGCTTCTAATAATTCCTGATTGTCACATAATACTAGAACTCCCTCCTGAGGATCACTCGCGTCAGCACCCTCAAACAAGAATGGCATCTGTCTCCTTAGAACTAGCCATTCTGCTAGGCTCACAGACGCATTTGGTACGTAATACTTTTGCTCAAGATTTACTATATGTCCTGGCTCTTTAAATGCACTCTCGCGCTTTTGCAGCCATTCTTGATCATTATTCGAAAGGTCGCTTAAGGAACAAGGGAGCCAACCACCCTGTTGTAGTGGAAGATTTTCAAACTCTCGTGGTCCTCCTTCAAAACCTGTAATAAACCTGGCTGATTCCCCATTTCCCGTAGATCCGAATTGCTCCGCGTTCCTATCAAGCCTTGGATCAGGACCTTTGGTGTAGACTGTAACGTTATAATCCTCGTATAATCGCAAGGCGACCATAATGCTTGTTATACCAACGCCTATGATAGATACCGATTGTCGATTGATTTTCATAACGGAAAATGGAGGGGTAACAAAGCTAGAGTAACGTAATCTAAAAAGAAGTCAACGAATAGTTTTAGAACTATTTTAACTTTTAAATACACCTCCGTGCTTATATGCTTGAAGAAAAAGGAGGTCTCGGTGTATGTTGAATCCAGTATTGTAGAATTTCACCTTTCCCGCGCGCAGGTCTTCCAACTGCGCGCTCACTCTGGAGCATGCTTCCTCGAACGGCATCCATACCACGCGGAGCCCCGTCGCCTTTTCGTCGTCGGTAAGCCGCGGTTCCCCTTTCTCGCCGACTACCCTTGCGGCATAGCAATGCGTCACTACGTGCTTCATGTCGCGCAGGCGGAAATCGTCCACGATCCCGATCTTCTCTCCAAGCTCTACCACGCATCCCGTTTCTTCCAAGCACTCGCGGAGTATGCCCTGCTCGAACGTCTCGCCCTCGTCTATTCCGCCGCCAGGCAGCAACGCATACGGATGCGTATCTCGTTCCACCAGGGCGATGTTTCCAGCTTCGTCAAAAAGAATCGCCTTTCCGGTACGGCGGACGTAAAAGCCGCCTTCCTTTTCCAGCAAGGCAGAGTTCGGGTAGATGTCCTTTTCGTGGAAAGTTCGTACGAGCATGGAGTGTTCCTAAAGTATAGTATGTCCGCGGCCTTCATGCTACGAT
>JARIHA010000183.1 GCA_029288475.1 Candidatus Tayloriibacteriota bacterium
AGAGCAATGATTTCTTCAGGTTTTGCATTAGTCGTAACATCCCAATCTTTAGGTTTTTTGCCTAACAGAAGGTCACGGACACAGCCTCCTACTAAATAAGCTTTAAATCCAGCTTTCTCAAGTGTCAGTGGTACACGTGAAACTTCTTCTGGAAGCTCAAAGATATGTTGCTCATCCCCCCTGCTTTTCATAAGGCCATTTTAGTATACCTTTTGCCTTTTGACTAATTTTGGGTATGATAGTACATGTTGCGTTAAAAGATATGCTCCTGTGGTGAAACGGATATCACAACGGTCTTCGGAACCGTTATTGCAGGTTCGAGTCCTGCCGGGAGCACACTGCGAAAGCAGAGTTGGGTAAAAGGGCTTCATAAGGTTTTTAGTTTTTCTTTTATGTTAATTCAGCTATAATTGCGTAATATTTTGCGGGCATGGTTTAGTGGTAGAATGACTGCCTTCCAAGCAGTAGACGAGAGTTCGATTCTCTCTGCCCGCACATCGTTAAGCTCATCTTTAAAGACATCTAGGCGAAATCTGTTTTGTAGAGTTCTACTGGATAAAACGTTTGTCTCTTGGTGTCTAGGTCTTGTTTCCCTTTTAGCTTTTATTATAAAGCTAATTTTGAATAACTGTGGATAACTGTGTTGACAGTGTTGATTCAAAGACAGTCTAAAATTGTCCAAGAGGTAGCGATTTTAGTGTCTCAAAGCTGTTTAAGGCTTGTATTATAAGGGTATACTACCTTTTCCAAAGCAGAGAGTCTTTTATGGATGAGCTGTGAAAATAAGTATATATGTTTCACGTGAAACATAGGTCACTTGTTATTCATGAAACAAAATCGGTCTAAGGCGTTTTGTATTTAGTTCATTAATAATTTGAGTAATTAAGGTTTCTTATGAAACAAATAAGTAAAAACAGCAAAAAAAGACACAACAAAGTGGTCGGTAATTTAGGGGAGGATATTGCCTGTAAGTTCCTCATGAAACATGGATTTGAGGTTATTCAAAGAAATTACCTTAAAAAATGGGGGGAAATAGATATTATTACTAAAAAAGAGGGACTTATTCATTTTATTGAGGTAAAAACGGTTTCACGTGAAAGGGTTATTCGTGAAACAAATAATGCTATCTTTGATGTCCACAAACCTGAAGATAATGTTAATAAGGCTAAGCTGAGAAGAATTTCAAGAGTTATTCAGAGTTATCTGTCAGAAAATGAATCAAAATGTCTAGATTTTGCTTGGAAGTTTGATTTAGTAACTGTTTTCTTAAATAAAACCACTAGGAGTGCTAAAGTTTTCTTTCACCCCAATCTTATAATAGGTAGCTGATTAATATAAAAAGACCCGAGTAAGGGTCTTTTTATATAGGACATGTCTTTTATATTGAGTACTTGTTTTCTTGTCGGAGTGCTGGGATTCGAACCCAGAGTCGCCTGTTCCCAAAACAGGAATGTTAGCCGTTACACCACACTCCGATCGTCTACCTCATGCTCGCTAAAATATTTTAACTTTCAAATAGTAGCACAGACAACTGTTTTTTGCCATTATTTTTGCTATAGTAGCTGTCATGACGACAAATAAGGTCACATTTAAACAGTTTGTAGATCTTATTTGGTCACATTATACCTCGCACAAAAGAGAATTTCCTTGGAGGAATACTCAGGATCCTTATAAGATTGTGGTTTCTGAGATTATGCTTCAGCAAACTCAAACATTTCGAGTTGTTGAAAAATATAATAATTTTATTGAAAAGTTCCCATCATTCAATGCGCTAAATAAAGCTTCAAGTCGTGATGTGCTTATGTTGTGGCAGGGATTAGGGTACAATCGCCGTGCTTTGGCGCTTAAGAAGATTGCTCGTATTGTAATGGAAAAATATAATGGTCAATTACCAAGAACGCTTGAAGAACTCGATGAGCTTCCGGGGATAGGGGAGGCTACAGCTGCTTCCATTTCAGCTTTTGCCTTCAATATTCCAGTGGTCTTTATTGAAACAAACATCCGTAGAGTATTTATTCATTTTTTCTTTCCGAGGAGTAAAGAGGTTCCAGATACAGATCTTTTTCCACTTATAGCTAAAGTTCTTGATCAGGAAAATGCCCGGGAGTGGTATTTTGCACTTATGGACTACGGAGCAATGTTAAAATCAACTGTTGAAAATCCTAATCGTAGGAGTAAGCACTACGTTAAGCAAGCGGTTTTCACCGGTTCTAACAGGGAAGTCCGAGGAGCTATTTTGAAATTGGTCACCAGAAGCAAGAAAATAAGTGAAAAGGAGCTTTTAGGGTTGCTTCCATTCGACAAACAAAAAATATTAGATAATATTGAGACTCTTTCAAAAGAAGGGTTTTTTGTGAGAAAAAACGGTACCATTAGTCAATAAAATTAAAAAAATGATCACTAAGAGATTTACTAAGAAAAAAGAAGATTTTACCTGCGAAAAATGCGGTAAAATCGTTAAGGGAACTGGTTATACTAACCATTGTCCACATTGTCTATGGAGCAAGCATGTTGATGTTAATCCTGGAGACCGTCTTTCTCTTTGTCAGGGAATGATGAAGCCGTCCCGAGTAGAGCAGGTAAGTGGTGAAAAAGGATTTGTGATCATAAACATTTGTGAAAAGTGCGGACATGTGAAGAAGAACCGTGTTGCAAAAGAGGACGATTTTGACCAACTTGCGGCTATTCAGAAGAGGAACTCTGAATTGAAAAACCAAGGGAATTAAGAAGAATGAGAGTTAATTTTGGGGCAATTAGATTATTAAATTGCTCAGATTTGGCATAAATATTACCAGAAAGAAAAGAGGATAGGTTTGATCCTGCTTGCGCAGTAAGGCTTCTATTGATGTGGCCGATACTCACGGCATTTATGGTTCTTGCATCAGTAGTACTTGCTTCATTTACGGTTGAAATGATGCCAAGAAGGTTATTGTTCATATCTACAATTGCTCCACCTGAAGAGCCTCGCTGGGCTAAAAAGTTTCCTTTTAGTGAAATAAGATCGTGTGCTGTACCTGAAAAGCTTTCTAAGTTGGTAATAGTGGTAGTCGCTATTGTGCTGTAGAGGGCATTTTCTACCGATTGGGCATTGAGAAATTCTGCTGGATAAGCTCCTGCTGCAGCTTCTTCTCCTATTGTTTGGTTTTCATCTATAATCGGCGTTATAAAAGGGAATACAGTAGGGAAGGGTTGGGTAATGTCTGTTCTCTGCGAAATGAGTAAGAGAGCAAAATCATGTTCGCCTGTACCAGAAAGACTTTTGCCACTGATACTAAAAGGATTGCCTTGTATCCAGAGTGGAGGCAGGTAAAGTATTTTTGCCATATAAGAATCAGAAGCAGGACTGCCTGTGCGAACGGTGCAGTTGATAAGCGAAGGGTTTATTGAATCTTGCAAAAGGAAATATTGCCCGATATGTGCATTAGTAAGTATAACGCCTCGAGGATCGATTGTTATTCCAGTTCCTGTAATAGAAGTGAGAGGACTTCCTGGCTTAGTAATGCATAAGATGTTTACAAGAGCCGCTTTCATCTTTTCATTAATCTCTATAAATGAAAGAGGTGGCACTGGTGTGCTTGTAGCGATTAGAAAGTCAGAGGTAGTGCTTAGATTGGTCCCTAGCCCAAGGGGTTTTATAATCGGGGAAGTTTTTACGAGATCTTTTTTTATTTTTTTAGAACCTACTAAAACAGATGGGGTAGGAGTTGCGGTTTGTTTTACAGGTTGGGCTGTGGACAAAGGTTGGAGAGATATTTGCTGGTGAACAGTAAAAAAGGAAGCTAATCCAAGGAAAAAGCCTGCCAAGACGTGTTTTATTGGAATTAATTGTTCCAGCATGGGTATTGAGTGATAACTATACTCGGGCTATCACTCTACCGCTATCATTTCATGAAAAAAAATCTTTGACAAACATACTCTTTTTTATACAATGAGTTATAAGGAGAGTGGTGGAGACGTTCAGCACTTTCCTTTAAAGGTTTTAGATTTTCTTGAGTTTCATTATTATTAAGATATTCCGGAGTTTTATAGAACTCTAGGAATTAATCAATCAATAATTATGGACGATAATAACAAAAAGAAGAATCCAAGCGGTCAGGGAAGTAGTGATGCAGAAAATAAGATGGACACGGAAGATACCACTGCTGACGAAGAAGAAACAGAGTAATACAATTTAATCTATTGGTCGAAAATCTCCGCTTTTGCGGAGATTTTCATTTTAACCTGGAGCATTGCACTTGCTGTGTTCATTTGCTATATTAACGTTCTGAATATAGTAACTGCGGGCATGGTTTAGTGGTAGAACACGTCCTTGCCAAGGACGAGACGAGAGTTCGATTCTCTCTGCCCGCACAAAAAGTCTCGTTGCTATTTTTTTTATTTTCGACACAACTTTGACACGAAAGCTATTTTTGTATCCTAACCTAGCTGTCCCCATTGACGGTGAACTCTAGTTCACCTATACTGTATCTATAACAGAGAAGGGCTAGTTTTATAAGTAAAAATAATAAAAAAACCATGAGCAAACACACTGTATCAAGCGCATTACAAAAAGAATTGCAGAAGATCAATCGTGAGATTGATGTTAAGATCATCTCGGGGAGATCTTATCAAAGAGAAGCTCGCCGCCACAAGACACTACTTTCTCAGCTCTCTCATTTGAACCACCGACCGTTCAGTTTGTTTTCATTCTTTTAATATTTCTTAGCGGTATCATTCATAGGTATGTACGAAAGTTATAAAAACAAAATAATTTCTTTTTATAAAGAAAATAAACGAATGCCTGGCTATCAGGAGATCATGTCTTTGGCTGGGTTCAAGTCAAAGAATGCAGTCTACAAGCTCATCAATAAACTAGTTGAAGAGGGAATCGTTGAGAAAGATTCAAAAGGAAAGCTCACTCCTCTGAAGCTTTACGGAGAAATAAAAATGCTTGGATTGGTAGAGGCTGGTTTTGCATCAGCTGCTGAGGAAGAACTTGTGGACACGATGAGTCTCGATGAATTTTTAATAGACAAGAAGGATGCTACCTACATGCTTCGAGTAAAAGGAGACTCGATGATTGATGCAGGAATTCAAGAGGGAGATATGGTTCTTGTAGAGAGAAGCAAACCTCCAAGAGAAGGGGATATTGTTATTGCTGAAGTCGATGGTGGCTGGACAATGAAATATTATCGTAAAAAAGCTGGTAAGGTTTATCTAGAACCTGCCAATAAAAATTA
Source organism: Candidatus Tayloriibacteriota bacterium (assembly GCA_029288475.1). Lineage (GTDB taxonomy): Bacteria > Patescibacteriota > Minisyncoccia > Phycocordibacterales > JARIHA01 > JARIHA01. The sequence goes on from JARIHA010000183.1 coordinate 5,220, forward strand.
TCCTCTTATTTTTCCTCAGCACGAACTTAATATTGCAGCAGTGGTAAAGGCCGTAATTAGAAAATATCGCTAGGTATGTTTCTTGATAAGATGTTTCCTCGTGCCATCCTTCATGTGGATGGAGATGCTTTCTTTGCTGCATGCGAGGTTTCTTTAAATCCAAAGCTTAAAGGAAAGCCAGTGGTAACTGGCTTGGAGCGCGGTATAGCTTCTGCTATGACTTATGAAGCAAAGGCAAAAGGAGTGACTCGAGGTATGAGACTTTTTGAAATAAGAAAGATTTGTCCAGATGTCATAATTCTTCCGTCTGACTATGAAACGTACAGCATTTTTTCTCACAGAATGTTTAATATTGTAAGAAGGTATACAACGGTCGTTGAAGAATACAGTATTGACGAATGTTTTGCAGATTTAACCGGTCTCGATAGTTCAAGTGGTCTTTCATACACTGAAATTGCTATGGCAATAAAGAGGGATCTTGAAGGTGAACTGGGTATGACTTTCTCCGTTGGTGTTAGTACCAGTAAAGTATTAGCGAAAGTTGCTTCGAAGTTAAAAAAACCTTCTGGTTTGGTAATTATACCCGGCAAGGAAATTGAGGCACATTTGATGAAATTACCCATTGAGAAGGTTTGGGGAATAGGTTCTCAGACTTCTTTATTCCTATGGAGGCAAGGAATCCACACTGCTTTGGAATTTGCGAGTAAGACGGAGGAATGGGTCAAAGAGAAGTTTAGCAAGCCCCACGAGGAGATTTGGCACGAATTAAGAGGGGTTTCTCTCTATAGGGTATGTCCAGGAAAGATAGATGAGCATAAATCTATCAGTAAAACCCGTACTTTTACTCCAGCTAGCAATAATCGTGAGTTTATCTTTTCGCAGCTCTCAAAGAATATAGAAAATGCCTGCATAAAAGCTAGGCGCCATCATTTAGTAGCGGGAGAAATTTCTTTTTTCTTAAAAACTCAGGAGTTTCGCTACTCTACTCTTGAATTGAAGCTTTCTTTGCCAGCAAATGTGCCAGAGCAAATTCTAAAAGTGGTTATAGCAAACTTCGATAAGATTTATCTTCCTTCGGTTCTTTATCGGGCAAGCGGGATCACTTTGCGAAAACTTACTGATGCAAGGGTTATCCAAACTGATTTGTTTGGGCAGAGTATAGAAGTTCAATCATTCAATAAGATGTATAAGGAAATTGATGCTCTTTCGCAAAAATATGGAAAACATACCCTATTTCTAGGTTCAAGTATGAAAGCCATGCTCGATGCGCAACATACAGGGGACAGAGGAAGGCCTACAGTTAGAAAACAAGAGCTATTCCTCGGAGAAACTCAAAGAAAGCGCTTAGGTATTCCTTTTATGGGAGAAGTGAGTTAGTACGGCAAGATTTATGCACACAAAAACCGCACTAGTGCGGTTTTTGTGTTTTCTCTAGAGAAAAAAGAAAACGGTGATTATTTTACTGCGTCCTTCAAAGCCTTTGCTGCTCGGAACTTAGGCACTTTCATTGCTGGTACCTTGATAGTTTCGCCTGTTCGAGGGTTTCGAGCGTCTCGTGCTGCTCGCTGCTTAACTGAAAAGATTCCAATTCCAGCGATAGATACTTCTTCTCCCTTCTTAAGTGTCATTACGATAGATTCGATGATTGCGTCGACTGCTTCTTCGGCCTGAACTTTAGTTCCGCCGATCTTTGTGTGTACTACGTCTGCGATTGCTTGTTTGTTCATTGTATTGATTTATTAAAAATAAAATAATTCGACCGTTTTTCCTTTTAACCTATGAAGTATTATATCTTAAGCCATTTTTTGTGCAATTAGGACTTAATTAACAAAACAATACTTAATTTTGTCAAACCTCTTGTTTTTAGAAAGAAACCTTATCGTGCAACTTCAAGTACGCGAGTTTCTCGAATGACGGTAACTCTGATTTCTCCTGGATATTTAAGTTCTTTTTCGATCTTGAGAGCAATTTCTCGAGCCATTTTCTTGGCATCAAGATCACTTACCTCTACTGGTGTTACAAAAACGCGGATTTCGCGTCCTGCCTGCAGAGCGTAAGCTTTTTCCACTCCTTTGAAAGATTTTGCGATCGCTTCCAAATCACCAAGTCTCTTAAGATAGTTTTCAACGCTGTCTCTTCGTGCTCCGGGTCTACCGCCTGAAATGGCGTCAGCTACTTGTACAATGATTGATTCGATTGTTTCATAAGGATATTCTTCGTGGTGTGCCTGCATTGCCTTGATGATATCTTCTGAAGCTCCAAATTTCTGGAGAATCCTTCTTCCGATTTCTACGTGACTTCCTTGCACTTCGTGATCAACTGCTTTTCCAAGGTCATGTAATAGGGCTCCAGCTTTTGCCACACTTACGTTTGCACCCAACTCTTCAGCGAGCATTCCTGCTATATGAGTCATTTCTATTGAATGTTGGAGAACATTCTGTCCGTAGCTTGTTCGGAAATGGAGTCTTCCAAGAATTTGCAAGATTCGAGGGTCAAGATTTATCACTCCGCATTCATAAGCAGCTTCCTGACCCTTGTCTTTGATGATTTTGTTTATTTCCTGTTCAGCCTTTTCTACGATCTTCTCAATTTTTGCAGGCTGTATTCTTCCATCGAGAATAAGATTCTCGAGGGCTACTCGTGCCACTTGTCTTCGAACTGGGTCAAATGAAGATATGGTAATGCTACCAGGAGTATCGTCCACGATAATTTCTACACCGGTAATCCTTTCAAATGCCTTTATGTTTCTTCCTTCTTTACCGATTATTTTTCCTTTTAGTTCCTCAGACGGGATTGTCATAGTGGTAGAAAGCACGTCAGCAGAAACTGCATTACCTAATCTCTGTATGCAGGTAGTAAGAATATCCTTCGCTTTTCTTTCGAGTTTCTCTTCTCCGAATTGCTCAAGCTTTTGCATTCGCACCAGAATATCCTCTTCGTTTTGCTTCTCTACTTCCTTGAAGAGTTCAGCTTTTGCCTCGTCTTTGGTTAGGCTCGCGAGTTTTTCCAACTCGGTCTGCTTTTCCTTGTCGAGCAGGTCTACTTTCTCCTTTATTTTCTTTATTTCTGCAATCTTTACCTTGATGTTTTCTACTTCTTTGTCGAGGTCTGCCTGTCGCTTGTCGAGAACATCCTCTTTTCGAATTACTCGTTCTTCGGTTACTTTGAGCTTATCTTCCTTTTCTTTTGTTTCTGCTCGAACCTCCTTAAGAGTTTCAACAGCCTTTGTTTCCGCGGCTGAGATGATCTTCTTTGCCTTCTCTTCTCCGTCAAGCATCATTTGCTTGATCTGGATTTCCATCGATCCTTTCTTTCCAAGGGAAATAAGTACGCGAAGGTAATAACCTAATGCAATCCCAACAATACCTACCGCTGCGGCGATAAGCAGGACTATTTTTAATGTCATGGTAACAAACATTCACCTTTCTATACCGGCGCAATCAGGCTATGCCTGATTTGTTCGTAGAGAGACCGATATTTACCTCGTTTAATTAAGTGTATTCTTAGCGGAAATGAGCAGAAAAGTACAGGGAGCTCTACAGTCAGAATAAAAAGGTGAATTCTAATTAATTTCTAATGGTTAGATAGTATAACAATTGTTGGGCTTTGTCGATACTAAGCCTTAGAAGGAAGCACTTTATCGATGATTCCATATTTCTTTGCTTCTTCAGATGACATGAAGAAATCTCGATCAACATCTTTTTCTATCTGCGCAAGCGTTTTGCCGCTGTTTTTTGCCAAAATCTTATTGAGAGTTTCACGGAGTTTTAATATCTGTCGGGCTGTGATCTCGATGTCTGCGGCTCGTCCTTCTGCTCCTCCCCATGGCTGATGGATCATTATTTCTGCATTTGGGAGTGCGAATCGTTTACCTTTTTTACCTGCTGAAAGAATTACAGCTCCCATGGAGGCTGCAAGTCCCACACATACGGTAGAAACGTCGGGTTTAATGTGATTGATGGTGTCCAAGATCGCAAGCCCTGCAGTAACTACTCCACCCGGAGAGTTTATATAGAGATTGATTTCCTTTTTTGGATCTTCAGAGTCGAGGAAAAGAAGCTGTGCAATGACAATATTAGCCACATGATCGTCTATTGGCCCACTCAGGAAAATAATTCGTTCTCGCAAAAGACGCGAATAGATATCATATGCTCGCTCGCCGAACTGTGATTTTTCGATGACTGTTGGGATTAACATTTCGTTTTTCATTTTAATTGCTAATTATCGCGATTGTTCTTAAAACTAAGTCATTGACGGGGAAAAGATCGCGCTATTTCTCCATCTCAGTATAGATAGACAGTATAGGAAAATAATAGGGTAGTCAAATACGAGGAATAAATGGTACCATTGGCGGTAATGAGGCTTCATAACTTTTTTATTGAACACAGAATTGGCTCTGATCTGATTGGAAAAGAGCTTGTTTTATCTGATGAATCTCTATTTCATCAGCTTAAGAACGTATTTAGATTTCACGAAGGGGATAAATTGATCTTGCTTGATAACAGCGGTTTCCGTTATGGTTCGACTATTGTTTCATTGGGAAAAAATAGCGTGACATTTTTAATAGAAGAGCAGAAGAACACTGACGCTAAGCTTCCCATTCGAGTCGTTCTTTTTCAATCTCTTATCAAGAAAGATAAGTTCGAATGGGTAGTTGAGAAGGCTACAGAGCTTGGAACCGAGGCTTTTGTTCCAGTATTGTCTGAGCGTAGTGAAAAGAAAGATCTCAACAGAGACCGTCTAAAGAAAATAATAAAGGAGGCAAGTGAGCAGTCTGGGCGAGCAAATTTGCCAGAATTGTACGAGATTACTCCTTTTGAGGAAATGTTCACTCGTTCAGAAATGTTTTTTCTTGCTTTTGATCCTAAGGGTGAGCCTTTGAAGCATGAAAAGATAGTTAACGATGCAAAGGATCGTCAATTGGCTATTCTTGTTGGGCCGGAAGGGGGATGGTCTGAGAGCGAGCTCATGTTTATGAAGGAGAAAAAAGTTGTCATTTGTTCGTTGGGAGGCCAGGTGCTAAAAGCAGAAACTGCCGCTATTTCTGCGGCAGCCCTGTTTCTCTTGAAAAGTTAGGAGATATTTTTTTACTTTATCTCCTTGTTTTCTTTTTTCTTTCCTTCTTTTTGTGACTCCAGGAATTTAAATACTTTTTCGTTTGTGAGGACCGTTTCTACGTATACCCTTATTCGCTCCGGGTCGGCATCTTTATAGTGTTCTAGAAGGTGTTTTGCTTCGCCTTCAATTTCTTTTTGGTCAGGAATGAGTTTTTCTTCAGTTGCTATCTTATTGAGTGAAATCTGAAGCACTGCTCTTTTTTCCGCATCTTTTCTCCAATCCTTTCTCATCTCTTCCTCAGTCTTTTTTATATGCTTGAGGTAGTCGTCCATTTTGAGACCCATTCGTTCAATGTCTCCAGTAAATTGTGCGCTCATCTTATTGAGTTCGCTTTCAATAAGAATTTCAGGAAGGTCTACTTTTGATTCTTCTACGATCTTCTCTCCAATTTTAATTCTTTTCTTTTCAGCAGCCCGGGATTCTTTTTCCTTAAGGAGATTTTCTTTGAGCTTTGCCATAAAATCTGGCACGTCATTGAAATCCCCGAGGCTTTTTACCAATTCGTCGGTGAGGGCGGGAAGTTCTTTTGCTTCAGGCTTCTTATCTCCCTCTTCTTCGTTTTGAGTGGTTGTGCCTATGTTATTGTTTCCGGCCTGGCTTTTAAGAATTTCATTTACTACGTCAGTAACTTCTTTTTCAGTGATCTCTACTTTCTCAACAAGCTTCATTTCTTCTTTAGCAATTTTTTTGTAATCTGCCAATACAAGTTCAGGAAAAACAGCCACATTGATCTTGAATCCTAATGGATTGCCTCGAGCTATCTTGGTGAGGGTGATCTGAGGCTTTCCAATGGCATCAATTTTATTATCAATGATAATATGCTGATATTCGTGCCCGAGGCTAATTTCCGCGGCTTCCTCCATGATTGCCATTTCTCCTATTTTTTGAACAATTACGCTTTCTGGAATGTGTCCTTTGCGGAATCCTGGGATCGAAAGGTTTTCGCTCAGTTCTTTCACTGCCTTTACTCGTGCCCTTTCCATTTCATCAACATTTATCTCTCCTTCTATCTCGATTTCCGAGTGAGGGAGCTTCTTTATTTTTATATTGGTGTAGTTTGTTTTATGTTCTTTATGCATATTTTTGTAGTCTACATGATACTGATAAAAAAACAAACCCTTTCCTTTTTAAGAAAAGATTCGGTAAAAAATATGATCCGCTTTTTTATTTGGTTGAGGTCGCTGATTTGTTTAATTCTTGAATGTAATCAGGCTCAGGCTGGCTTAATTGGTTTTCTATCGCTTCAAGTATGGCTGCTTGTCGGAGATTCTCAGCTTTTATTTGTTCTTCTTTTTTTGCCTCTTCTTGTTTTCTGATAATTTCTGAATGAAAGAAGTATACTGCTCCTACTAAAAGTATGGTGACTATGATGATAGATCCAATGAATGCCCCTACTCCTTCTTTGTTTGGTTCGGTATTCATTGGTTCTAGAGGTTAGTAATTATTGAGTAGTGTTTGGATTTGTCGTAGTGGTAATTAAAGGGTCAGTTGCTGGGTTGTCCTGAGGTGCCGCTTCGGCTTTTTTTAGAGCCTTGGTCGTATCTAGTAGGTCTTTATGAATATCCACAATTTCTTGTTCGATTAGGGTAAGACTGGTGATAAGAGTTCCATTTAAATCTTTTAATGAAGATGATGTTCCTTTGGCTGCATCGTTGAGCATAGATGTAGTACTTGCGACATTTTCTTTTGTTAGCTCAATAGTCGTGCTTGCCTGGTCAAATGAAAGAACAGCTTCAGTGATGTCTATTCCTTGAGATCCTGCAGTCTGCATATTGGTAGAGAGGGTAGCAGCGATGGAATCAAGAGATGTTACACGATCGTTTAAGAGGTTCAAGATGCTAATGCCGTGATTCGCAAGATCTTTAATTTGTTTTTGTTCAATCTGTTGAGGTGTTTCGGCTTTTTTCCAGAAACTAAAAGAAAAGGCTTCGGCAGGCTGTGCCCATGCTCCTAGGGTCAATATGGCTATGATTATAAGGCTAGAATAGGTGCGTTTCATTGAAATTCTCTATTTTCTTACTTACCGATGAGTATACCTTTATTTGTCTGAAATTTCAATGAAAATGGAATAAAGAACCGGCCAATAAAAAAATCTCCTTTTTTGACCTAAAACCAAGAGTTAAGGGTCAAAAAAGGAGATTTTTTATCGTCAGATTATTTTTTGCTGAATTTTTCCTTATACATTTTTATTCCTCGGTCAAAAGCCTTTTCCGCATCAGATTTTCCCTTAAATCCGTTCACTTTTACCTCCTTGTTTTGGAGTTTTTTATAAGTTGAGTAAAAATGCTCGATTTCTTTAAGGGTGTGCTTGTTTATATCCTTAAGGTCTTTTACGTCTGCCCAGCGAGGGTCATCTACTGGAACGGCTATCACTTTGTCGTCTCCTTCTCCGCTGTCAATCATGTTCATGATAGCAACAGGACGTACTCGTACGAGTAAACCAGGAAAGAGAGGGTAAGTGGTGAGGATCACTACGTCGATCGCGTCTCCGTCATCCCAAATAGTCTGCGGTATGAAGCCATAATCAAAAGGGAAGTCTTGAGAAGTATGCGCTACACGGTCAAGCGCGATTAACCCCGTTTCTTTGTCGATCTCGTACTTATTTTTAGAGCCTTTATTTATTTCTACGATCACATTGATCGAATCTTTTGTTCCCGGTGTCAGGTCGTGCCACAAATTCATATATTTTTTAATGAATAGTTGTTAATTACTTGGACTATTTAGAATCATCTACTTTTTTATCGTCGGCTTCTGAACTTGGTGAGGCTTCGGTCTTTACTGATTGGATATCAATTTTCCATCCAGTCAGTTTTGCAGCTAATCGTACATTTTGCCCCCCCTTTCCAATAGCCAGTGATTGCTGATCTTCTGCTACCTTTACTACCGCTTTCATTTCTTTTTCATTGATCTCTACACCCTGCACTTTGGCTGGAGAAAGGGCGTCTTCAATGAATTTCTTTGGATCGGCTGACCATTCAATGATGTCGATCTTCTCTCCTCCAAGTTCGCTCGTAACGGTGAATACTCGAACTCCTCTTTGTCCTACCATTGAACCAATAGGGTCAATATGACTGTCATGAGAGAATACGGCGATTTTTGATCGTGAACCTGCTTCACGGGCAATCGCTTTTATTTCTACTACACCGCTTGCGATTTCAGGAGTTTCAATTTCGAAGAGTTTCTGAAGGAATTTAGGATGAGATCGGGAAAGTCTGAGAAAAACCCCCTTCGGGCTTTCTTCTACTGATACGAGATACACTCGCACTCGTTCGCCTTGTTTATAGCGCTCTCCTGGAATCTGCTCTTCATAAGGAAGGATACCATTTGTTCTTCCGAGGTCGATAAAGATATTCCCTCGTTCCATTCTTTGGATAGTTCCAGAGACAATTTCTCCTTGTCGCTTTCCGTATTCTTGAATAACTGAAGTCTTTTCTGCTTCGCGAATTTTCTGGATGATAACCTGCTTTGCAGTTTGGGCGGCAATTCTTCCGTAATCTTCTTTTGTTTCAAGTGGGAAAATGATCTCATCGTCTAGCTCAGCATCTTTCTTGATTTTCTTTGCATCTTGAATAAGGATGTGATGCTCTGGATTGAATCGAGTTCTTTCGTCGACGAGCTGACCGTCTTTTATTTCCTGAGGAGCCGCATCTTCGTCTTCCATAATGACGCGAGATTCGTCAACAACTATCTTTACCTGAGAGAACTCAACTTTCCCCGTAGTTACGTCAAAATGAGCCCTTACGATTTGGCCTTTTTTACCATATTCCTTCTTGTAGGCAGTAGCGAGTGCCATGCTGATGGCTTCAATGATTTTATCCTTTGGGATACCTCGTTCCTCTTCAAGTTGAGTAAGTACTGAATGAATTATTTTTAGATCAAACATATTGAATTTTTTTAAAAAATAAAGTCCGCTTTTGGCGAACTTGAACACTTCATTATATTAGTATTTTTTGGCATAAGTGTCAACCTTTTCGTTATCAACATTCTTTTTCAGTTTTTAGTCGGAAAATCTAGTATAATGAGACTGTTATTTATAATCTGTTTTCGTATGAAAATTAAAACATTGCTTTCTAGCATTTGCGCCATCGTTCTCGTTGCTTCGGGTTATATCGCATTTACTGCGGCTCAGAATATTTCAAAGGCGCATGCTTCCAACGGCACTGATTTAACAGGGTGGGCATGGTCAGATACTATCGGATGGATTAGTTTTAATTCTGATGATAATGGAACAAATTCTCCTGTTCCATATCATGTATCCATGGCCGCAAATGGTGACTTGAGCGGTTATGCGTGGTCTGCCCTCGGCTGGGTTAGTTTTAATGGTGCTGATGTTGCTTCTTGCAAACGCCAGCCTTCAGATGCTCCTTGCCAGCCTCATGTGGATACAGCATCAGGACAGGTAACTGGCTGGATCAGGTTTTTATCAGCTGTCGGAAATGAATCACAGGGATGGGACGGATGGTCTGAACTCTCAGGTCAAAATCATCCATATGATACTTCAGGAAATGGTGGGGTGACC
>JARIHA010000186.1 GCA_029288475.1 Candidatus Tayloriibacteriota bacterium
TATTGGTCTCAATACATGGGCAGGAAAAGGAGCGACTCCGCCGCCAGAAGGTCACACTGGTCTCTATCATTTTGCAATTTTATACCCGACAAGAAAGGAGTTGGCAAAAATCCTTAAGCGCCTCATTGATGCTCAGTATCCTCTTGATGGGGCAGCAGATCATGGCGTATCAGAAGCTCTTTATTTAAAAGATCCTGACAATAATGGCGTAGAACTTTATGTGGATCGTCCGCGCAAGGAATGGAAAGTAAAGAATGACGGTCAGGTAGAAATGGTCACTGAACCGCTTGATCTGGAAGATTTGTTGAAGGCTTTGTAGTTTTTATCGAACCTATTTTCCTAAATTTTTTCTCAAGAAGGCGAGACTTGTTTTCCATGCGTCCTCAGCCGCCTCTTTATTGTAGGCAAATTCGTTTGTGTCATTGAAAAAAGCATGGCCGGTATTTTCATACACTTTGTAAGTAAAGTTTTTGTTGTACCTCTTCATTGCTTCCTCAAGTTGGGGAAGTGATTTCATTAGATTTTCATCTTTTTCACCGTAGAAAGATAAGACCGGGCAGGAAATTTTTTCAACTAGGTCTAGAGGTTGAGGAGGCTGCCCGTAGAAGGTTACGCAGGCTTTCAGGCGCTTTTCATTTACTGCAAGATGAAAGCTGTAGGTTCCCCCAAAGCAAAAGCCTAATACCCCGACATTGCCAGTGCAGCCTTTTTGCTGGAGAAGATAATCTACGGAAGAGACCAATTTTTTTAATGCGTCCTCAGAAAACTCCTTTGTAGAGATTGGCTGAACTACTGCCCTCATTCGCGCTTGAGCCTCATGCCGTTTTTCAGGATTAAACAGGTCTTTTGAAAGAGTAGGGCTCATTTTTTCCGAGATCCCCGTGTCGCTTAAAATATCGGGAGCAAGAACAAAGAATCCTTGATCTGCGTATCTGTTCGCTACGTCTTTGATGTGCTCAGTAAGGCCCCATATTTCATGAATAAGGACCAGTCCCGGATAGGCACCTTTCGCTTCAGGCGTTGCTATATAAGCGTTAATTTCTTTTTCACCACTCTTGAATGTTATTTCTTTTCTCATTAAATGAAGTTGCTTACTAATAACCTCATTTTATCATATAAGTAAGTCTCTTTTATTAAAGATGTCTTAACCAATTTATGAAGGCGCTAATTCCATAGTAGAGCTGGATGATGACTTCTCGGAGTTCGTCTTTATGGTGAGCGAGAAAAGCGAAGAATATGATTATAACCGCGATCCAGATGAGTGCGATAAAGGTTTCCACAAGAGGGCGTAAGATTTCGGCCCAAGGGTTTCGAGAATAAGCAGGAGCGTTGTTTTTGTATTGCCAATGCATTTTGTTTTCTCGGATAGTCTGCTTCATTTCATATTTTCTTTGACGCCACTCATTTTTCCATTCTTTGCTTTTAAATTTTGCATAATGATCCTTTGCCCGATCGACAAGATCTTGTGCTGTGTCGGTAACATTGAAAGCTGCCGCTTTTTCTTCAGGAGTATTTGCATAGGGAACAAAAAACATCATAAGAAAATACACAAAAATAAATCCACCGCCTGTGATCATGGTTAAAATGATGAAGATGATGCGCACCAGGATGACATCCATATTCAGATAGACTGCTAATCCGTTGCAAACTCCAGCAATGAGCGAACCTTCGCGAATCAAGTAAAGTTGTTTTGGCCCAGTTTTATTCTTGTTATCGTCGTTTTGGGTTTTATGTGCAGTACTCTGATTTTTATTTTCATCGCTATTTGCCGCACCTGCTACTGGCCCCATTTCTTCAAGAATTTTCTTTATTTCCCCTTGTAGGACAATATTCTTGTGAGTGTTTAGATAGGTAGTACACTTGTCTGCGATCGCTTGTTCAAGATCTCGCATGATTTCATCCTTGTCAGGATTGTCACTGAGTTCCTGTCGCGCCTTATCAAGATAGCTCTTCAGTATCTCGAAGCCCGATTCTTCAATTTGATATGCATTGCCGTTCAAATTTATGATTATAACTTTGTTCATAGTAGTTTATTTAATCTTCAGTTCTTCTATCGTTTTGTTTATTTCTTTCCAATAAGTCTGGAGCACTTTAAGCTGATCCTTTCCTTTGTCCGTTAAACGGTAGTACTTGCGGGGCGGCCCAGAGTCGGATTCCTTCCATTCGTATTCTACGAGTCCTTCGCGGCGCAATCGTGAAAGCAGGGGATAGAGCGTACCTTCCTGTGTGGCAAATTCTGTTGAGCTCAACTGCTTGAGAATATCGGCCACATATACCTGGCGCACGCTTACAATAGTAAGAAGTACAAACTCCAGTAGTCCTGTACGGATCGAATTAAATTTTTCGTTGGTATTTATCATAAGCTACCTTGTCATATAAAGGTAGCAGATTGAGTAAAGGATGTCAATTTTTCGCAGAGTAGTCCTTATGCGCCTTTTCTAATAATTCAACAACTTCCTCATCTGTAGTTTGTGGAAAATCCTCATACCAGTATCCAATTGCCATGAGATTATTAACTTCGCCTATACAGATAACTTCATCTACGAGGTTTCGGAGATGCTCGGCCGTATCTTGTGCACAAATGGAGGAAGCAAAAATGATCTTCTTTGGTTTGATTGCAGTTTTTGCTGATTCTATGGCCGCTCGTGCGGTGACTCCTGTAGCTAAGCCATCGTCAACTATGATTAAGGTATCGGCAGTTTTGCCTCGCTTGTATTCTCCGCTTTTGTAACGAATTATTCGTCGTTCCATCTCTTTCAGTTCTTCTCTGATAATGGGTTCAAGATCGATTCTGTGTAATCCTAGGGATTGGATTGATATATTATCAAGGATAATGACACCGCCGGGAGCAATGGCACCTAAGCCGAATTCTGGATTGAACGGTGCTCCGATTTTTCGTGCCACGATAGTATCGAGCGGTGCACCAAGCTTGGACGCTATTTCATAGCCTATCGGTACGCCGCCTCGAGGCAATGCAAGAATAAGAGAGTTTTTTTCTTTGTAGGGTAAAAGCTTGAGAGCCAATTGTTGTCCGGCATCGATTCTGCTTTTAAATAATATTTTATTCATGGCCTATCAATTGTAAAGCTTAGGAAAAATATCGAGAGTACATTATGTAGACGATTTGAATTTTAAAAAATTGCTAAATCAAAACTTAAATATGATATAATAATCATGTTCGATGAACAATTATCATTAGATTTAAGTATAATTTTATGGCAAAGGGAGAAACACATAAGAAAGAAAAAAAGAAACCAAAGAAGGCGAAATAGTTAGATTTAAATATGAAAAATACAAAAGCCGCAGAGATGCGGTTTTTGTTTTGTAGGTTGCTGAACGTAATTAAATTAATAATAAAAAAACAGCGGCGCTTCCGGGCGTCCGCTTGCTTCTTGTACATCTTGATATATTTTTTCAGCTTTGGTAGAAGTTGCTTTGAATATTTTGAAAAATCAGCAACTGGTAAAAGCATGAATGTGTTTTCACCAACTGCTTTGAACAATTTCTCTTGCAAAGCGCAATAGGTCAGTTCTGGGATTACATCATCGATATCCTGACCGATAATTACTGCATCATCCTTTTTTGCAGGAACCACTAATATGTAACTATACATTTTTTACCTCCTGGTAGAACTTTAATCCAAGCTCGGTTATTTTGCAATACGAAAGTGTGAACGTTTAGCGATAAGTATTCCGATAAAAAGACAAACTCCTCCAAAGAGATATCCGGCAATAACATCACTAGGAAAATGAACTCCTATATAAAGTCGGCTAAATCCAATAGCGAGAATAAGTAAGCTTCCTAAGGTTATTGTAACTGCACGCCATATTTTGTAGTGAGGTTTGCTTTTAGTAAGTTTGAGAATCAAATACATTAGGAAACCATAAAAAGCCATTGATGCCGCGGCATGACCGCTTGGGAAAGAATAGGACGAATCGGAGATTACTTGCATGACTCCACCTGGCCGAGGTCTTTGTATGAGTATTTTTACTACCTCTACTGAGACAGCGGTGCAGAGAAGTGTAGTAATGAGGCCAATCATGTCTCTTATTCTTTCCATTCTGTATAAAAGAATAATGGTAATCAGTCCAAGCGCGGCGATGACGAATCCATTTCCTAGGTCAGTGACATGCAGAAAGAACGACAAGGCCCAAGGCTCTCTTATCGTATACAGAAAATGTTCAAACTGCGCATCAAAAGCGAGAATTTGCTGCATGGTTTTTATTATACTCTATTTTTTACCGTTCTATATTCATGCCAAATGAACCAAAGCACGATG
>JARIHA010000007.1 GCA_029288475.1 Candidatus Tayloriibacteriota bacterium
GCATCTTGCCGGCGGTCTAAGATTTCTTCTTGCGCCTAAACCCTATCTACCCTAGAAGTTCAGTAACGATCTTCTTTAGAAGTTCAGGGTTAGCCGATCCTTTAGTCTCCTTCATTCCTCGACCAACAATTGCCTGCAAAGCAGCAATTTTACCCCCCTTATAGTCGGCCACCGCCTTAGGACTAGCAGCTACTATTTCTGTCATAATTCGCTTCAATTCACCCTCATCATTCTTCTGGAGCATACCCTTCGCTTCCGCTATTGATGACGCTTTGCCCCCCTCTTTATACATAAGCGGAAGGAGGTCTTTTGCAGCACGAGAAGTGAGCTTTCCTTCCCCAATCATTTGCATCAATTCGGCAAAATTCTCAGGAGTAATTTTTGCCATTCCTAAGGCAGTTGCTCCTCCCATTTTTGCTGCCTCTGAATCACTCTTAAGCAATCCGAGATAATCGGAAATAATATAATTTGCTGCCAGCTTGATAAGCTTCTTGTCTCCTTTAAAATGTACGATGACTGATTCGAAATAATTTCCCGGAGCAATATTGTTTACAAAAACTTCTGCATCATCTTCCTTGAGCTCAAACATTTTCTGATAGTGCTCGCGCTTCTCCCAAGGCAGACTTGGTATCTCCGCTTTCAATTTGTCTACATGAAATTCTGGTATTTCGCTGATGTATAATTTTGGAAGATCAGGGTCAGGAAAGTAACGATAGTCATGAGACTCCTCTTTCAATCGTTGTGAGAAAGTGACCTGCTTCACCTCATCCCAACCTCGGGTCTCCTGAACAACCTTCTCACCTTTTTCAAGGAGGCGAATATGCCGATCCACCTCGTATGCGATCGCTCGCTCCACTGCTCTGAAAGAGTTGATGTTCTTCACCTCCACTTTCGTACCAAACTTAGAATGATCGGCCGACACGGAAATGTTTGCTTCCACTCGCATCTCTCCTTTCTCCATATTTGCATCGCCTGCACCGAGATACTGAAGAAGCAACTGCATTTCTTTTGCAAACCTCACTGCCTCTTCAGCACTACCGATCACCGGTTCGGTAACGAGTTCCATGAGTGGCAACCCTGCGCGATTAAAATCCACAAGACTATAATCCCCCACTTTACCGGCTGCATCATCACCATCATCATGGCTAGACTTGGCGGTATCTTCTTCAAGATGAATTCTCGTAAGTTTTACGCCAGCAAGCACCCCATCTTTTACCAATGGATATTTATACTGACTGATCTGATATGCTTTTGGAATATCAGGGTAAAAATAATTCTTTCGATCAAACTCTGTAAAGTCGGCGAGGGTGCCGCCTACCGCAACCCCCATCTTTAGTACATGCTTCACAGCCTCCTTATTTATGACCGGAAGAGTACCGGGATGACCCATGCAAACAGGGCAGATATTTACATTCGGTTCCTTTTCGTCCGTATCATTCTTTGAATTACAGAACATCTTTGTCCTGGTCTTGAGCTCTGCGTGGATCTCAAGTCCGACGGTAGTTTTATATGCGGTGTTCATAGGTATATAAAAAATGGTTATGCTTTATGAATTATCTCTCTATTATATAGACAAACTTCTGAGGATTTTTATGAGATTATCGCTAAATTGCTTAATTGACTCATCATCATAGACTGATACGGTAAGCACGTCTTTGCTAAACTTTTGAGCTTCCTTTACCTTCTTTTTTAAAGTATCCGCATCAACGAGATCAGTTTTTGTGAGTACAATGATCTCTCTTTTTTGAGCAAGTTCTTCGCTATGAGCTGCGAGCTCTTTTCTTATTGTTTCATAAGCGGCCTTAATATCCTCATTTTCAAGAGAAATACAATGAAGAATCAACTTTGTGCGTTGGATATGGCGAAGAAATTTATGACCAAGTCCCCTGCCTTCGGCTGCCCCTTCAATGAGACCAGGAATGTCTGCAATGATATATCGATAAAAATCACCGAGATTCGGCTCGAGAGTGGTGAACTGGTAACTTCCTACTTTTGCAGTAGCGTTCGTAATTACATTCAAAAGACTTGATTTTCCGGCATTAGGAAAACCAACAAGACCTGCGTCCACGATAAGTTGAAGCTCAATAAAGAAGTCTGCTTCTTCGCCATCGGTGCCTTTGGTAGATTCCCAAGGAGTAGTGTTTGTCGATGATTTAAAATGTTCGTTTCCAAGGCCTCCTTTTCCTCCTTTCAGAAGAAAAACGCTTTCGCCTTCAGTAAGAAGCTGAAACTGTTCACCGGTAGTGGTATTGGTAATGATTGAACCAACAGGAACCTCGAGATAGAAATCCTCGCCATTTTTTCCATACATGCTCTTGTTCATGCCATCTTCACCGCGTTCTGAAAGGAATTCTTTCTTGTGTCGATATCGGGCAAGAATGCCAATATCACGAAGAGCGCGAGCGTAGATATCACCCCCGTTTCCTCCGTTTCCACCGGCTGCACCAGCCAAATCACGGCCTTTTTCATGACGCCATCGCACAACACCGTGTCCGCCACGGCCCGCACGCATATGAAGCTTGATTTCATCTATAAATGCCATTTCCCCTAGTATATGGTGACTAGGCCTTAATCGCAAGCTTTGCCAGGGCTATTGCGCCTTGCTGTGACT
>JARIHA010000021.1 GCA_029288475.1 Candidatus Tayloriibacteriota bacterium
CTTTTCCTTGTATGCCGAGTCAAGTTACCCTTTCGGCTCTCCTATTCCCTCTCTGATCCTAACGATAGTTGGTGAACCCGCCTATCATTTATCTTGAGTTATTTCGATTTCAAAGTTCTACAATAAAAGTCTACTACACCACACGAAAGCGTCAAAGCTCATGTGGGGATAACTTTTCGTTCTTTTGGTGGCGTAAAATAACGCTATTTCTTACTCTATACTTTGAACGAACTTTTTCCTGACCCAATTTCCCCCATTTTACAAAATCTTCACGAGTAAATTCTTTCTTTTCTTTTCTGATTTTCTTGCTATAATTTTTCGTTTCGTCTCTGTCAAAATTTTGTAGTTCGTGGAAGAGCCGGGTGGCACCGGTAATATTTCCATAGTTTTTATCTCCCTGCATATTCCATTTGAGAAGATGGAAGTTTTTGGGTTTTATCCATTCTCCGTTCCTTACGGTCCCTAGAAAGACATGTCGATGTCCCCCATCATAGAGTGATTCGGCCCACATCTCCTCATAGCCTTCGTAGAACCTAACAACGTACAGGAAATAATCATACCGGAAAAAGATATGTTCTTTAACTAAACATTGTGGTTTTAGAAATCTATTTATTAGAAACATAAGCTCGAAGAAAAACTCTGATATTTTCATTAAAGAACGTGGTTGAGAAAAGCCGCGGGTTCTACACCGCGGCTAAATAGGTATTATACTCCTAGTTAACGTTGGTAGAACTCCACTACTTGTGGACAACGTGACCAGAGAGTGTTATCAAATTGCAGACAGATTGTCAATAGAAATAAAAAATCCCCGGCAATTAGCGGGGATTCAATATCACTTAAAACCTGTTTAGCGATAGTACCGAGGTTTTTGATCAGGACTTCAATTATATCATAGAACTTTTTTATTTACAATTCGGAGTGGCCGGTGCATTCCAACCCGAGCTCCCCTGTTCATCGTAAATAATTCTTCCCATTTTAATGTTGTCGTCTTCTGAGTTGAATATATCGAGTCCTAATTTCTTTGCTTCTTTCCAATGTGTCTGATTTATTTGTATTACTCCTACATCCTGTGTTGGAGATATTTTTGGTTTTCCATTTGGCCAAAATTGCTTATATCCACTTTCACATTTGATCTTCTTCACCATTACTGGCGCGTCAGAGAATGCTATCTCGACCTTTTCTTTTGTTGATAAGGGAGCAATTATGGGAGCGACAACCGTTTCAGCGTGAGCGTAGGATGCCAGAAATAGCCCCATAAGGACTATTGATGAGATGATTTTCATAGTTGGCCCGTCAGTGGGCCGGACTTAGGCTCGCACTACGAAGTGGAGATAGATCGCATTGAGTATTCCTCCGATGGTTATGTCGAGAAATCCTGCATGCGAATTAAGAATGAGTGGGATTGCAAAAAGCAAACCGACTATTACTGTGTGACCAATTGATTTTAATACGTTCATTTTTATTTGATTAACTTTTAAGTTCCACTTCCTCTTTCGAGGGTTGATGGTTAAATTGGCAGAGAGATTAAATCTTCTGCCTGTGAGGACACGTTTGTCTTTCAGAACATGTCTTGGACCTGCACTTCTCGCCGCATTCCTGTAGCTCTTTTATGAGCTGTTCGGTTGCCTTCTTCCCGTACCGGCGCATCGTATGTGCTACGAGCGAGAGTTCGTGGAAGGTGAGAGTCATATCGTCACCGCTTCGCGCATGACATCGATACCGAAATTGGTGACCCAATCTGGCACTTTGCCGCGATTACGGTATTCGAGGAAGACTTCCTCAAACTTTGCTTCGGTGATGTGGTGCTTTTCGTGCTGAAGTGCCTTGATGAAGACGAGACGCGCTGTAGCTCCCGTCTTGAGCGTCACTTGCGTGACTATATCTTGTTGGACTGGGCGACTTGCAATAGTTTGCATAGGATAAATCCTCCTGCGATGGTGATGACTGCGATGGTTAGTTTTAGGTTCATGTGAAAGAACAGACCAA
>JARIHA010000031.1 GCA_029288475.1 Candidatus Tayloriibacteriota bacterium
GTCCCAAGCTAAGAGTGAGGACTTCGAAAGTGTTTTTCTAACTCGCTCTATTGCTATTAGTAAGCAAATAAACTGTAACAATTAAGACCGCAGAAAAAAGAGATTTTTTCCTGTGCCTTCTGTTTAGTTTTTGTTATAATCTTTTTTATGAATAAAAGTTCGGTTAAAATAGTTTTGATTATTGTTGTTATCACTACGGTAGTATTGCTTTCGAAATGGAGTGATCTATGGGAAGCTTTTTCGTCGAATATAATCGTTTTGGAGATGTTATTACCTTTTGTCTTCCTTTTTGTTATTTTAGGGATATTTTCAGCCGTTAAACCGGGACATTTCTTATCTGTTAAGGTAGACAATCTCTTAACAACTACGAGTATAATACTCGCAGTACTTTTCGAATATTTAGTTCATATCATGAAGATCAAGCAAAGTACATTGCGTTAGAATCTGTTAACAAGGCTAAATTGTGACTTAGCTTTATCTATGATTTCAACATTACAACTTGAAAATTCGACCCAAGCTATTAGAGGAAATTTTTATACTGATTTTTATAAACAAAATTTAGGATTTATTTATCAAAAGAGTTCTATGACATTAGGTAAAGGAGATTTATATTCTCAAGCTTCAGTAAATATGGATATTTCAAATCAAATACTTGGTGATGTTATAAGGACAAGCACGAGTGTTCCAGCTAATAGTGATGAGTATATTAGGTATGGGGCATCTGTTGTTTTTTTAAACAACAAATTGCTTCCATTTTTAAATTCTATTAATGATAATTTTTGCAAAAACCTAAGCCAGGACGAATTTCCTAGTGTAAAGCGAGATGTAATGAAATTTTTGTAGTTTAAATCATTTAGTAACAGTAGAAAATGAAGGTATAGAAAAAAGTCTCTTTCTTGACCCCTCACTCTTAGCTTGGGGGTCGGGAAAGAGACTTTTTTCTATGCCTTTTTTATGTATGCTTTCTTGCTTTGCTACTTCTTCTCAGTAATTTCAGCAACCAATTTTCTTAGTAATTCATCGGGAGCGATTTGTCCTAATTGGCCGTGGTCTCTGCTTTCAAGGGTTACTTTGTTTGCTTCTATTTCCTTATCACCGATGACGATCATGTAAGGAACCTTATCATTCTTGGCACGGCGGATTTTTTTACCTAAGTTTTCATCTGCATCATCGAGGTGAACTCTAATGTCAGCCATTTTTAGAATGTCATAAATTCTCTTTGCAAATTCTTGATGTTTTTCCATGATAGGAATAAGGGATACTTGCACAGGAGCGAGCCAAAGAGGGAAACTACCATTGAAGTGTTCAATGAGTACACTTAGGAAACGCTCAATGGAACCCATGATGGCACAATGGATCATGACGATCTGCTCTCGTTCGCCCTTTTCATTGGTACACGTGAGGTCGAAGTTCTTTGGTAAATTGAAATCGAGCTGGATGGTTGCCACTTGCAACGTTCTTCCGAGAGAGTCTGTAGTGATGAAGTCGATCTTCGGGCCGTAAAGGGCTGCTTCTCCTTTGCCGTCGATATATTCAGTGATGCCTCTTTTGTTGATGATAGAAAGAAGCTGGTCTTCGGCGCTTTTCCATATTTCAGGCGTTCCGAGGTATTTTTCAAAATGCTCAGGATCATGACGCGACAAACGAATCTTCAAATTGAAGCCGAAAGTTTTGTAGAACGTATCAATGATGTCCCATACGGCAAACATTTCCTCTTCGATCTGGTTTTTCCTACAGAATACGTGTGCATCGTCTTGGGTAATAGAAAGCACGCGAGAGAGCCCAGAAAGCTCCCCAGATTGCTCGTCTCGGTAAACCATCGTTGTCTCACAATAGCGCTGAGGCATTTCACGATAACTCTTCGGTGCAGCTGCATAAATCTGAGTGTGATGAGGGCAGTTC
This sequence comes from Candidatus Tayloriibacteriota bacterium, assembly GCA_029288475.1. GTDB lineage: Bacteria > Patescibacteriota > Minisyncoccia > Phycocordibacterales > JARIHA01 > JARIHA01. The sequence continues at coordinate 1,903 of JARIHA010000031.1, forward strand.
ATCGGCTTCATTGCATAGAGATGATTTTCTCGTGTTTTTATCTTAAGAAGTTCATCGGCAAACTTGCTCCAATGTCCGGAGGTTTCGTAAAGCTCTTTTTTTGTAATATGCGGGATGGCTACTTTTTGGTACCCCTTTTCTTTTCGTAATTTCCAAACGTAATCGTTAAGAAGTTCACGAATGATCGTTCCTTTTGGTGTCCAAAGGGGAAGTCCTGCTCCTACTAGATCTGAGAACACGAAAAGTCCTTGTTCTTTTCCGATCTTTCTGTGGTCTCGCTTTTTTGCTTCCTCCTGCATTTTTACATATGCCTCAAGTTCTTCTTTTGTTGAAAAAGCCAAGCCATAAATGCGGCTGAGGGATTTATTTTTCTCGTCGCCTTTCCAGTACGCTCCAGCAACTCTGCTGAGGCTGAATGAATGAGGGTCAATTTCCTTTGAAGGATGTTCTATGTGGCCACCTCGGCAGAGATCGGTAAATTTTCCACAGGTATAAAGAGTGATTTTTTCTCCTCGGGAAATAATATCGCTGATAAGCTCAAGCTTGTAAGGATTGTCTTTGAAGAATTCATGCGCCTCTTTCTCAGATACTTCCTTGTGTGTAAATTCTGACCAGGTCTTGAGTAACTCGCGCATTCTTTTTTCTATGCGAGGAAAATCTTTTTCGGAAACAGGAGTGGTAAAGTCAAAGTCATAATAGAAACCATTGTCTATGGCTGGCCCTACGGTGTTTTTGGTATCAGGCCAAAATTCAAGCACTGCCGCGGCTAAGAGATGGGCAAGGGTATGGCGTAGGTGAGCCAATTTTTCTGCTTTATCCTTTTCTGTTTGTTGTGTTGGGTTCATGGGCAAATGATAGCAGTTTTGGCGTTTTTGGGCAAAAAAAGCGGCGAACGCAAGTGTTCGCCGCAGTGTTCTTTAAAGTAGCTTTTTTTACAAGTCGCGAGAGGATCGCTGAAGCACTACCATAAAGAACTGTTGTGGTACTACAAATTAAGTGTAGGGGTTTGGCTGCTTTCTGTCAACTAAAAAGGCAATAAAAAAGCCGGACGTCTCGGGGGAGACGGCCGGCAATGACGAGAAGGGTTTACAAGGGCAGTGCGAGTGGTTTTTTTGGGATACCACATCTTCCGGAGGACATTTAAACCTCGGGCATTTGAAGTTGCCGTTGCGCTGAACATAGCGGAGTCATTAGGACCGAATGTGTCAATCCCTGCTCATTCGAATAATACACTAGCGTAATTTACTTTTTTTGTCCAATAAAATAAAAAAACCGGCAAGCTTTGGGGCCTGCCGGTAGTTGCTGTTTCTCAGTAATAACCTTTAGTTAACCACATTGCGCGGCTTTATCCGAATTGGGAGGGTGTTGGATCGAGAACTATTGGTTAGACGAGGTTCTTTGTTCAAAGTACTCCTCTTGAGACGTAAACTGCAGGGAGAAAGCCGACAAAAGCAAACTCTTGCAGAAAGGGTAGCGCCCTTATTTATGAATCACCGCTCAGCATAGTAATTGAATATACTAAAACTGTCAACCTAGTTTCATTTTAGTTTATAGCTCCTTCACTTTTTCAACGAGTATTCCGGGGGTGTCGTTTCGCATGGAGATCTTTCCTTTGACGGCAAGACATTTTTCAAGAATGAGCAGATGCTTGAATTGTTCATAGACTTTTGGAAAGATGACCGTCTCTATGGAGCCGGTAAAATCGGCGAGCTTGAGGAACATCATACGGTCACCTTTTTTGGTCTGAAGTTCCTTTGCTTCCTCCACAATTCCTGCCGCCACTACAATGACACCATCTCGATGGGCTTCGCGGATGCGGCGTATGGTGTTTTCATGCTTATCGAGCTTCTCTTTGAATTTATCGAGTGGGTGTCCTGAGATATAAAGGCCGAGCAGCTCTTTTTCCCAGAGAAGCATGTCGCTTTTCTTTGCTGGTTCCATTGGATTGAGGCGAAGGCTTGATATGCTTGCATCGCTCATGCCGCCAAAAAGAGAATCCTGATTTTCCACCTTATTTTTCTCCTTGTTGTAAGCGAGCAGGTCTTCAAGGTTGCCAAGAAGTAGTCCTCGTTCGCCAAACTCATCCATTGCTCCCGATTTGATCAGGGCTTCCATTGATTTTTTATTGAGATTTTTATCCTTGATACGGTCGAGGAAATCAACGAGTGATTTGAATTTGCCGTTCTTCGATCGCTCGTCGATAATCACTTTGGCGATTCCTTCTCCAAAGTTTTTGATCGTAGTGAGTCCAAAACGGATTTTCTCAGCTCCGCTTTCGAGAGCGATCAAGTTTTTAGCAATTTCATCATCTGCATTTTTTGCCAGGCTTTCTGCGCTTGCTGTTTCTTTCAAGACAGCTTCATCTTTACGCAGATCCCGCACCACGGTAAATCCTTCAAAGCTTTCGTTGATGTTGGGCGGCAATACCGGTATCTTCATGCGTTTGCATTCGGCGATGATTTCACCAATCTTTTCCACATCTCCGGAATCGGCGGTAAGTACGCTGGCCATATAGACCGCAGGAAAGTTGGCCTTCATATAAGAAGTCTGATATGCCACACGTCCGTAGCTCGCGGCATGGGCTTTGTTGAATCCGTACGCGGCAAACGGTTCGATCAGTTTCCAAAGTTGTTGAGCTTTGTCATTGGAAAGACCGTTCTTTGCAAATCCGCTGAGCAGTTTGGCTTTTTCTGCTTCCATAACTTCGGGCACTTTTTTACCCATAGCTTTTCGAAGCTTGTCAGCTTCAAGCCAGGTATAACCAGCAAGCTTGATTGCAATAAGAAGAACGTCGTCCTGATAGGTGATCACTCCATAGGATTGGGAAAGAATATCTCGCATGCGTGGGTCAAGGAAGGTCACCAAGTGCGGATCATGCTTTCTTTCGATGTACTGGGGAATTGATTCCATCGGACCAGGGCGATAGAGGGCCACCATGGCATTAATGTCGAGTATGCTAGTCGGTTTGAGCTGTTTGAGATATGCGGTCATGCCGGTACCGTTCAATTGGAAAAGCCCAACTGTTTCTCCTTTAGCAAGCATAGCAAAAGTTTTTCTATTTTCTATTGGAACATTTTCTATGTCGACATCGATATTGTAGAGCTTTTTTACTCCTCTAACCGCATCTGAAAGTATGGAAAGATTTTTGATTCCGAGGAAGTCAAACTTAAGTAGTCCTGCATCTTCAATTGCGTGCATGTCGAACTGGCTAATGATCTTATTGTCACCTTTGGTATCGTATTGGAGCGAGGTAAAGTCGGTAAGAGGACGCGGAGCGATAACTACGCCGGCGGCATGCACGGAGATGTGGCGTGCACATCCTTCTATTTTTTTCGCCATGTCGATGACTTCCTTGGTGGTCTTGTCATCTTGATAGAGCTTCTTAAGTTCGGCTACGTCCTCAAGCGCTTTGTCGATAGTCATGGGAAAAC
>JARIHA010000059.1 GCA_029288475.1 Candidatus Tayloriibacteriota bacterium
ATATAAAATTCTCAAAAGATACAAAGCTCTCAATGGCCATACTGATCTTGTCGACATCAAGACTTTCCCTTCAAATCTAGTAGCGCTTGAAGAGAAAATTCATGCCAGCCCTTACCCTGGCCTCAATATAGACAACCTCCCTTTCTTTGCAGTTATTGCCACTCAGGCAAAAGGCCAGACTTTTATCCATGACTGGGTCTATGAGAAGCGCGCCATTTACTACAAGGACTTAGACAAGCTCGGGGCTGATACTCTCCTTGCCGATCCTCATCGAATTTATATCAACGGCGTGACCAAGCTCAAGGCGGCTGAAGTGATCTGTCCCCCTGCCCTTCGTCCTGCAGTTATTCTCTTGGTAGGTATGCTTGGAGCTGAAGGTACTTCGATACTCCGCAATGTTTACAGCATCAATCGCGGCTATGAAGACTTGGCAAATCGCCTCAATGCACTCGGCGCAAAGATCTCAGTAGTGAGAGATTTCTAGGGATTTCTAATTGACCGCCGGAGTGGTAGGATAAGAGCACATGAAAATCATCGACGTCATTCCTATCTCCCGCGGAATATCGGTGGAGAAGCTGACCTACTTCACTTCGGAAGATGCTCCGCTTGGATCGCTCGTTACCGTTCCTTTGAAAAAAAGAATGGTGTCAGGCATCGTCATTGCATCTCAAAATGCCGAGGACAGCAAAAGTTTCATCAAGCGTGCTGAATTTCAGATAAAAAAAGTATCAAAGCTTGAAGCAAGGCAGTTTTTCCTTAAGGAATTTATTGCCGCCTGCGGTGCCTGTGCAAACTATTTCGCCAGCTCTACCGGAAGCGTACTCCATGCCCTTGCATCGCATTCTACTGAAGAAGAGATACAGAAGATAGAAAATACTCATGCTGACAGTCGCACTGAAAGACTCTACGAGAGATACGCCATCCAAGCAGAAGACGAGGAACGTTTTGCACACTATAAGAGCCTGATTCGCGAACAATTTGCGAAGAAAGCATCAGTCTTCTTTTGCCTGCCAAGTATTCATGAAGTAGAGACGGCTGTAATGAAGCTTGAAAAAGGTATCGAAGAATATACCTACGTACTCCATGGAGGAGTAAAGCAAAAAGATCTCGTAGCACTCTATAAAAAGATCCTTTCTGAAAACCATCCCGTGCTTATTATCTGCACCGGAGGCTTTTTATCATTGCCCCGCAAAGATATTGGCGCGATCATTGTGGAAAGAGAGAACTCAAAGGGATACAAAACACTTTCCCGACCCTATCTCGATATCCGTACCTTCGCCGACTTTTTTGCCAAAAATATTCAAGCCAAGCTCATTGTCGGTGATTTCTTTCTGCAGATAGAAACAATACACCGCTTCAAGATCGGCGAATATCAAGAACTCTATCCGCTTAAGTTCCGTTCGCTCACGACAGCCGAAGAGCAAATAGTCGACATGAGAAAATACAAGCTGACAGAGAAATCCTTTACCGTGATCAGTGACGAACTAAAAGAACTGATCGAGCAAAACAAGGCAAATAGCGAAAATCTGTTTATCTTCACTGCACGCAAAGGACTTTCCCCTACTACAGTATGCAGTGATTGCGGTACCATCGTCACTTGCACCAAATGCCAAAGTCCCGTAGTTCTTCATTCGTCATCACGAGGCAACTTTTTTCTTTGCCATCATTGCGGCGAAAGAACAGCAGCCCGAAGCGAGGCAAGTATTCAAAGAAGCGCACGAATAATGGACCTACCTGAGAACAGCGAAGATTCAGGTAACGAGACACAAAACAACGAAACTGAGACGCAAACTCATACATCCACAGAAAACCTAACTCATGATGTTCCAGAACTTTGTAAAAGTTGCGGAGGATGGCGACTGACCACTCTTGGTATTGGCACTGAGCGAGTGGAAGAAGAGATCCGCAGAATGTACCCTCAGGTACGCGTGTTTGTGTTTGATAAGGAGAAAATAAAAACGTTGAAGCGAGCCCTTACCATGATCGCAGAATTTTACGCCGCTCCTGGCAGTATTCTCATCGGTACTGAAATGGCACTGATGTATCTGGACAAACCGCTGGCCAACACTGCTGTTGCGAGTATTGATTCGCTATTCTCCGTGCCCGACTTCAAGATCAGTGAGAAGATACTTGATATCCTGCTCAAAATACGTTCGTTGACCGAAACAAAGCTCGTCCTCCAGACACGCAACCCTGACCAAAATGTCTTCCAATATGCGATCGGCGGCAATACCATGGAATTTTACCGTGAAGAAATCGAGCTTCGCAAAGCCTTTTCCTATCCGCCATTCAGCGTGCTCATCAAGGTATCTCTTGAGGGAAGACGAGAGGTCATCGCTGAAGAGATGGCTCTGGCCAAGGAACAGCTTGAAGATTACTCGGTGGACGTCTTCCCTTCATTCATCAAAGGAAGGGCTGGGCGCTCGTTCCTGCATGCACTGATCAAAATACCTGCAAATGAATGGCCCAACAGCAAACTTTTAGCCAAACTATCCTCCCTACCGCCAAATTTCACTATAAAAGTAGACCCCGACAGTCTTCTTTAGCGCAGCATCGCAACTATCGCCAACATCAGGACTTCGCTTGTAAAATAGGTATTTTCGGCTAAAATGGGGATATGCTTAAGATTGTTCAACAAGACGCTCCCGTATTGAGAAAAGTGGCACCGGAAGTGCCTCTTTCTGACATACGCAGTGAAAAGATCAAGACTCTGCTTGAAAATATGAAGGAAGCGCTTGCCAAGGAATATGACGGCGTAGGACTTGCCGCTCCTCAGATCGGCGAATCTCTTCGTATCTTCATCATTTCTGACCTCGTGTTCAAGCAAAAGAAAGAAACCAAGAGCAAAACTGAAAAGACTCCTGCTCAAGATGCGAAACTACCAAAACCCAAAGAGCATCTCGTCTTCATCAATCCAAAGATACTCAATACGTCAAAAGATCAAAAAAGCCTTGAAGAAGGATGCCTGAGCGTGCGCCCTCTTTATGGGAACGTCAAACGAGCAAGCAAGGTTACCATTGAAGCTTACGACGAGAATGGAGAGCGATTCGAACGCGGAGCAAGCGGCCTTTTGGCGCAGA
>JARIHA010000063.1 GCA_029288475.1 Candidatus Tayloriibacteriota bacterium
CGAGATCTACACTCGTATGCGGTCGTCGGCAGCGTCAGATGTGTATAAGAGACAGGTGCAACATATGGAATGTACAGATGGGGATTTGGAGTTCAAATGTGTATTTTAACATATGTGCTCATAGTAGTAATTTCAAGTATCTTAATAGGTACTAAGTTTAGTTTCTGGGTAACACTTGCTCTATCAATTTGTGGTCTTATACTTTCACATTTACAAATAAACTCTATTATTCTTCCAAATTGGTATTTTAAGTTTGATATAGAGCACCATCTTGCAGAAGAAGTTTCCTTCATGCTTTTTTTAATCATGACCATCTCCTGGCTTTCCAACAGAGAAATAGAAAAATCCCTTCAACGAGCAAGAAGGTCTGAGCGAGAACTTAAATTAGAGCGAGATTCACTCGAAATAAAAGTGGAAGAAAGAACAAGAGATCTGAAACAAGTACAACTGGAAAAGATGTCCCAGCTTTATCGTTTTGCAGAATTCGGCAAGCTTTCTTCTGGACTATTCCATGACTTAATGAACCCGTTAACTGCTGTGGCTTTAAATATTGGAAACCTTAAAAAAGAAAGTCTGGGCGCAGAAAATGTAATTTCATCATTAGATAAAGCCATCTCTGCGAGTAAAAAAATGGAACAATACATCCACACCATACAGAAACAAATTGGCGCCAAAGATGAACTAAAAACATTTTCGCTCAATGAGGAAATAGAGACGGTCATTGAATTGCTTAATTTTAAAGCACGCCGATCTCATCTTGAAATAGAGTTCTCTGCAGAAAAAAACCATACTCTCTTTGGAGATTCCTTAAAATTTTCTCAAATAATCCTAAATCTCTTATCGAATGCAATCGACGCATATGAAAATACCGAGAATAGCCCCCTGCTCATCCACATTAGTATTTCGGAAAGAAATAAGATTATTATTGTTAAGATGACCGATAACGGCAATGGAGTTTCAGAAGAAATACAAACTAAAATTTTCGATCCGTTTTTTACCACAAAATTAAATGCAGAAGAAACTGGATTAGGGCTTTCTACGTCAAAAACGATCATAGAAAAAGACTTCGGAGGAGCAATTACCATAACAAGCACTGAAAATATTGGGTCTTTAGTCACTTTAAAAATACCGGTGATTAGGGCAAAAGAACAATGATTTTTATGTATTTACAATAGATGATTTTTACTAATTTTTATCATATAATAGGTTAACTATCATGAGATTACTCATCATTGAAGACGACACAGAAACAAGGGATTTTTTAAAAAATGGTCTGCAGGCCGAAGGTTTTGTAGTTGATACAGCTGAAGACGGAGAAAAAGGCTCATACATAGCCAGAACCAATGATTATGACCTAATCATTCTCGACAATATTCTCCCTAAAAAAGAAGGTCATCTCGTATGCAAAGAGATTAGAGAAACAAAAAAACATAGCCGAATTATCCTTCTTTCTGTTAAATCAGAAATACCCCACAAAATTGATCTTCTTAATGGTGGCGCCGACGATTACCTTACCAAACCATTCTCTTTTCTTGAATTACTAGCCAGAATCAGAGCGGTCTTACGCCGACCAAAAGCTATTGAGGAAGACATATTACTGATAGACGACTTGACCCTTGATCGTAACAAGCAAATAGCGACTCGAGGTAAGCAAGAAATCTACCTGACAAAAAAAGAATTTCTCCTTCTTGAGTACTTAATGAAGCATAAAAGCAACTTCCTTTCACGAGGATCAATAATGGAAAACGTATGGGATATTGATAGCGACCCATTTTCAAATACCATTGAAACCCATATCATGAACTTACGAAAAAAAATTGATTCTGGTAAAAAGAAGAAACTCATCCACACTGTTCCTGGTAGAGGATACAAAATTGACGTATACAAATAATTTTTAATCATTATCTTTACTAAAAATTTATCATTCCTTTAACAGACTTACTCCATAATCACTTAGGGAAAGCCTACGTAGTCGAACAGGCTTCCCCGTTATTAACGGATAAATTTATATAAAATGAACACAATTCTAAAAAGCATTCTTACAGACAAAACAGCCCGAGGAACCGAGGAGGTTAAAAAGGCTGCCTTGTCTTCAAGTACTGAAGGCGTCTGGGATGGTATAAACTCATAAATAAAAATGGATACCCGAGTAAAAAATATATCTAAACAGAGTTTCTTAAAAGATATATCAATAAAATCGGGTATTTATTTTATAT
>JARIHA010000073.1 GCA_029288475.1 Candidatus Tayloriibacteriota bacterium
GCTGATAGTCTTGGGAGTGATGCCGTGTTTCTTATTGTATTCGATCTGTATCGTTCTGCGGCGGTCAGTTTCCTTTATTGCCCGATCGAGCGAACCGGTCATAGTGTCAGCATAGAGAATAACCCTGCCGTTGATATTTCGTGCGGCACGTCCAATAGTCTGGATAAGGGAAGTTTCTGAACGGAGAAAACCTTCTTTATCTGCATCCAAAATACCGATAAGGGCAAGCTCGGGCAGATCCAATCCTTCTCGAAGAAGGTTCACCCCAATAAGGCAATCGAACTTTCCTTTTCTAAAATTAGTAAGAATTTGAATGCGTTCAATGGTCTTTATATCACTATGAAGATACTCTGTCTTGATCTTCTTCTCTTTGAAATACTCGCTGAGGTCTTCAGCCATCTTCTTCGTAAGAGTAGTAGCGATGACGCGTTCACCTTTAGCGATTGCCTTCTCTGTTTCATTGATAAAATCAAAAATTTGCCCTTTATACGCCCCTTTTTCTATAACAGGACGAATGATAATTTGTGGATCAATAAGACCAGTAGGACGAATGACCTGCTCCACCACCTTGGTACTGTGCTCAATCTCAAATTTTCCCGGGGTTGCACTAGTGTAAACAGTCTGGCCGATTCTTTCCTGAAATTCAGCAAAATTGAGAGGCCTATTGTCCCGGGCTGATGGCAAACGAAATCCATGCTCGACAAGATTCTGCTTTCTTGAAGCATCACCTGCAAACATGCCGCCAAGCTGAGGAACGGTCACATGCGACTCATCAATAATTGTAAGAAAGTCAGCACTGCCATCACTCTTGTGAGGAAAATAGGAAAGCAAGGTATCTGGTGGCTCACCCGCTGACTTTCCTGAGAAATGACGTGAGTAGTTCTCAATCCCATTGCAATATCCCACCTCTCTAATAAGGGCAAGATCATAACTCGTCCTTCTTTTCAGTCGTTCTGCTTCAAGAAGCTTTCCTGTTTCGTCAAAATGCTTAAGCTGTCCTTCAAGTTCTGATTTTATTCCTTTTATTGCCTTATCGAGCTGGGACTTATCAGTAATAAAATGTTTTGCTGGAAAAAGAAAAAAAGCTTCCACGTCATCAATAAGACTGCGAGTGATTGAATCGATCTTCTGAATACTGATGATCTGCTCGCCTTTCACTTTTTTTGTATCTTCCACGCCAATTTCAATACGATAGATGGCACGCTCGTTCACGGGCATGATCTCAATAGCATTTCCCAATGCACGGAAGTTGCCCGGGTTTAGATCTGCAAGCGTTCGTTCATAATGAATGTCCACCAATTTTCTTATGAATTCATTTCGAGAAATCGGCATGCCCTGCTGTATCTTAAGATTCACTTTTTCATATTCAACCGGACTTCCCAATCCATAAATACAGGACACAGTCGCTACAATGATCACATCCTTGCGAGTAAGAAGAGCTTGGGTGGAAGCATGGCGTAAACGATCTATTTCTTCATTTATCTGCGCCTCCTTCTCTATATAAGTGTCGGTAACGGGCAAATAGGCTTCTGGCTGATAATAGTCATAATAAGAGACAAAGTAATGAACTGCATTGTTCGGAAAGAACTCTCGATACTCTTGTGCCAGCTGTGCAGCAAGAGTCTTATTGTGAGCAATAACAAGCGTAGGTTTGCCGATTTGGGCAATGCAGTTGGCTGCAGTAAAAGTCTTTCCAGAGCCAGTCACTCCAAGAAGCGTTTGATGGCGCATGCCTTTCTTAAGCCCGTCTACAAGCTCTTTGATGGCTTTCGGCTGATCACCAGCAGGCGCAAACTCAGATTTCAGCTCAAAAGAAGACGGTGTTTTTGATGAGGATTTCTTCATACATAACTATGATATACGCTCTCTTATGTTTATACAAATAATAATAAAAAAATCGCCGGGCTTGGGAGCCACGGCGAGTTTAACCTAACGTTACGATTTCAATGCATCAAAAGGGAATTCTTTTTAGTGGTACCCAGCCATCAATG
>JARIHA010000077.1 GCA_029288475.1 Candidatus Tayloriibacteriota bacterium
GTATAAAAACTATCCCGATCGTCGTTACTGACAAATATATCAATGAGCTAGTAGAGGGAGAAAAGAAGGCTTTTATAGATATGGTTAAAAAAGGCGTTTATTCTGAAAATTTTGATGAGAAATTAGAGATCATTGAGAGCAAACTTCTAGGAACAAAGCTAAACGGCTACGAAACAAGCCGTCCCAATGGAAAAACCGCATCTAGCATCGAATTGTCACTCTACATTAGCATTCTCAGTAGTTCATTTTTGGTTAAGGTTAAGGAAACCATTCGTAAAATATTTCCTGCTTTACCTGTTGAATTGCATACCTTTCCTGTTGCCACTTTTTCCGCAATAAGAGACCTGCCAGATGCACCAAAAAACTTTCTTATTATAGACATTGCTGCCGAAGTTACCGATGTCAGTATTATAAAGAAAGAGATGATCCTTCAAACAATCACCTTGCCGATAGGGGAAAATTCATTTATTCGAAGTATGGCAAAGTCTGATCAACAAGGGGTCCACTCGGCTGCGTCACTTTTCCGCCTTTATACCTTAGGAAAAGGCGACCAGGCAACCAATGAAACGGTAGAAACGAGTATCAAAAAAGTATCTTCCGAATGGCAGGAATCTCTCCATAAGGCCCTAACAGACCTATCTGAAGAATCGTTCATGCCAAAACAGGTATTTCTCAGTTGTGACGATGAACTTTCACCTTATTTTTCTAAAATGCTATCTGAACAAGAATTTAATCAATTTGGTTCCGAAAATATAGTCTTTGAATCAAATATTCTTGACCAAACCCACATGATGAGCTCGTGCGCAGTAGATCCGACCGTTCAGAAGAGCATGCCCGCAATGTTTCAGGCAGTATTTATCAATAAGATCAGAAATCATAATTTAAAAAGTTAATCATCATGACCAAAAATATTGTAGAAGATGTCAGAGCTCCACGATCAATCCGCGATATTCCTATTCCAATAGAAAAGAAGAAGTCTCTTTCACCTGAAACACACATTCATATAACTCATCAAACCCAGCAAACAAATGATATTGTGAGTGATTTCCGACAGCGACCAAACCAACAACCCTATCATGAGAATGATTCTGAAATGAATTATGAAGAGGAGCCAAGAAATTCTGCCAATTACTCAAAATATCTTTTATGGGGCATTGTCGTTCTTTGCATCTTGGTTCTTTTCTTTGCCGTTTCGTCTTTCTTTACTGGGGCGACCGTGTCTGTCACTCGTAAATCTCAAGATATGAATCTAAGTGCGGTCAGTCTTTCAGCTCAAAAGAATGGCCAAACTGCTGATCTCGAATACCAGACAATTACCCTTAGTGAAGCCGATTCTGCTATGGTACCAGCACAGGGCACCGAAGAAGTGGACAGAAAGGCATCAGGAACTATTGTGATTTATAACAATTTCAGCACTGCGCCTATAAATTTGATAAAAAATACTCGCTTTCAGACTCCTGCCGGCCTTATTTATCGAATAAACAATGCAATCAGTATTCCTGGAAAAAAGGGAACCACCCCAGGCCGTCTTGAAGTGGTAGTGTATGCAGATCAGACTGGTGCGAGCTACAATATTGACCTGTCTGACTTTACTATACCTGGCTTCCAAACTGATAAGGTAAAATTTGCTCAAGTATATGGAAGATCAAAAACCGCAATGACCGGTGGTGCTCAAGGTTTGATAAAAAAGATTCTCCCAAGCGATGAACTGACAGCAAGAACAAATCTTGAAAACCAAATAACTCAAAAGCTTATTGCACAGGCTAAATCTCAAACTCCGGATCAGTTTGTACTTTATGCAAACGGCGCAACAACCACTTTTGAAGTTCAACCAAACCAGGATCAAGCAAACAACACTGTCCAGCTAAACGAGAAAGGTACTTTAAACGCAATTATTATAAATAAAGCCGATCTTGCAAAAGCATTGGCTCAAAAAGAATTCACTGATTATGACGGCAGCCCAGTAGAAATTGCCAGTATAGAAAATCTCAATTTCTCCCTTAGTGATCCTGCAACTCTAGAAAAAACGAGCGGTACATTTCTCTTTACTGGCAGTGCTAAATTTATTTGGGACTATGACTCGGCTCTTTTTAAAGAAGCCTTAAAAGGGAAGTCAAATAAGGATATTCCGTCGATTCTTACCAATTTTCCTGCTATCAGCAAGGCGGATGTTGTCATACGACCATTCTGGATCTCAACCTTACCAAGCAATACAGACAGGATTAAAGTGGTAAACGTCCAGTAGGCACTTGACTCGATAGGCATCTATCTGCTACTATGTTAAACACTGCTTTTTATATAAGAAATAATGAAGAAAACCGATAAGGATACGAGCGTATTAGGAGTAGTTACTGAGGCATTGCCTAATACACTATTCCGGGTTATCTTGGAAGGCCAAGAAACCGCAATACTTGCGTATTTAGCAGGCAAGATGAGAATGAACCGCATAAGAGTATTGATCGGAGATAGAGTTATGGTTGAGATTGATCCATACGGCGGTAAAGGCAGAATCGTAAAAAGACTCTAGCTGGTCTTGGATTTTTTTGTTTATACAACGTTAATATACATAATATGAGAGTAAAAGCATCCGTAAAAAAAGCATGTGCACAGTGTAAAGCAGTCCGACGAAAGGGATATGTGTATGTGTTGTGCAAAAGCAATCCTCGACATAAGCAAAGACAAGGTTAATCAACATTAATTTATATAATAAGAATTCATCATGCGTATTTCAGGAATTACACTACCAGACGAAAAGAGACTCGAGGTTGCCCTCACGGCAATTTACGGTATTGGCCGTCCTCTTGCAAAAACTATCCTTAAGAAGGCAGGGGTTGATTTTGGAAAGAAGGCAAAGGAGCTAACTCCAACCGAAGAGAATGAGATTCGACGAATTGTGGAAGAGTCACGAATCGAAGGAGATCTCAAGCGAGAAGTTTCTGGTAACATCAAGCGCCTCAAAGACATCAAGGCATATCGCGGCATCCGCCACCAGAGAAGCCTTCCTGTTAACGGCCAGAGGACCAAGACCAATTCTCGTACCCGCCGCGGCAATACGAGAAAGACCATGGGTAC
>JARIHA010000108.1 GCA_029288475.1 Candidatus Tayloriibacteriota bacterium
GCTCTAGGCCGATCTGCTCCAAACGCTCATGCCACAGTTCGCTGTTGGTCTTTTTGGAAAACGACCAGTCGAGCTTGCTGTCAGGGCTTCGAAGCATGCCGAACTCGATACCGTACAACTTGGCGCTTGTAAGCCGGTAGCAAAGGTCATACCCTTTCCAAGGCCTAACGAGGGTGTTGTCGACATCGAAGCCGAATAACACATTTGATTTTTCGATTTTCATATGTTTTCAGCTGTATCTCTCAGGGCACAATGAGCTCTAAGAGATACAGCCGAAACGTGGAGTCCTGCCCATTTAATATCATATTAAATATAATATGTCAATTACTGCGTATGATTCAATATCTTGAAACACAAACATCCCAGTATGGCTGTTTTTTTTATCGGCTTCGCATATGGGAAGACATACGAAGTGCGTTGGTTAAGCATGAATAAAAAAACCGCATTGTGTCGAAACGTAATGCGGGCGCGTATGAACGTGATTAGTTGCTGCTTACTACATCTCTCGCCAGAATCGTCCGGTAACGATCGAGAGTGGGGAGCTTAGCCTGGCGCTTTTTTGCATTCGGGCCGAGAACCGCTCAAGCTGCCTCTCGTTGGAGACGGCGTCAATCGTCATGACAAGGCCAGCAAATGTTCCGAGCGTGAACCAGAGGGCGGCTGCTGTCGAGAGGATTTGCTTCATGAACGTTGCAACAGGGAAGCCCGTTCAGTGCAGGATTGCAAGCAGCACCACGGTAGCATAACAGTATATCCAGAACGTGAAGATGTGTGTACAAATAAAAATGAGCGAGTGTTTCTTGATGGTGGGCGATAGGGTCATACTTTCCTTTCAAGTTGCGAAGTTGCTTTTACATAAAATATAATAAATGAATGTCAATAATATAGGTGGTAGAAAACAGCCCCGCTGGGGGCTGTTAGCTGATGTATTTGCTGAATAGATCTCCTGATAACTGGGCTCCGCGCTTGGGCGACAGCATTTAAGTCGCGAGAAGGTATCGCTAGTTCTTAAAGTTCTTGCTCGACAGCTCGTACTTTTTCTTACGACTATCGAAAGCTGTTTCGCCTCCCTCAAGGATTTTACAAACTTGCTCGATGATGCCGTCTTCTAAGTTTTCAAGTTCAACACCTGGGAGTTCGGCAGCCTGGTTTTCCAGTGAGCCAGATGCATAGTCGATGCGTGGGGTTTGTGCCCCATCATAATCTGCGACGATGACCTGCTCGGCATCAGTGTTGACCACAAGATTTGGGTTGTGGGTTACAATTATAATTTGGCGGTAATCCTTCCTGTCTTTGAAGAATGTGATGAGATCTTGGTATACAGAGAGGTTGTCGAGATTTTCCTCAGGCTGGTCGATAATAAGCGGGCGATTGTCGCTACTATCGATCTGGAGGAACAACACAAGCAAAACAATTCCTTTCTTGCCCGGCGATAGTAGATATAGGTCCGTCTTGTCGAGGTTAATGGTCGAGACCACCTCAATACTTGTCGGGTCAAAAAGCCATTCGTAGAAATCCTGAATCCCATATCCTGCACGCAACTGCTCCTCAACATCCCTCGGCTTGCCCTCGTAAGACTGGAACTGTTGGTCGAGAGAGGACAGCTCCTCTTTTATTTTATCTGCATAGAATGTTTCCTTTTTAGCATTGCTCCAGAATTTCTCAAGCGCCGCTTTCAGACCCTGCTTGTCCTTGAAGTTGCCCTTCTTTGTTCTGTCCAAGATGCTCAAACCTCTCTCTGCGTGGGTTTCAATTTCGTAGTTGTAGCGTGCTTCAAATTCAAGCCGCTTATTGGTATCTGTGCCTGATTGAAGGTTTTTTTGCAAAGGCAAATAAAGCTTCTCAAGCTCGCTCTTTTCTTTTTTAAGGACGGTGATATAGGCGCAATAAGCCTCAAGACACTCAGCGCGTGCCTTCTCACTTTCTGGAATGCTTTCCTCGGTGATTTTCATTATTTCCGCTTTGATAGACTTGATGGCCGCTTCTATTTCAGCGATTGCCTTCTTTTGCTGCTGATACTTCAACTTAATGGTCTCGGACGCTTTAGTCTCGTCTCGCTTTTGTTTTATTGCCTCACCTAAACGAGTAAGGTTAGGGAACGGTAAGTCGGCGACAGGTAGACCCACTAGAGCGGCGTTTTCCTTAGTCGTACCTTCTCGCAGAGTATTTAGAGCGCTAGTAATAGTTTTGCTCTCAGCTTTAATTGCAATATCTAGAGTCGAGGTATTTAGACCTGTGACGAACTCACCAAATGTCGGTAACAGTTTCTTCAAAGATATATTTATATCTTTTTCGAACTTGGCTACGTCAGCGCTAAAGAGACGTACTCGTGTGGTAATTTCGGAAAGGTCTGATGACCTTGCTTGCAGCGCAATAAACTTTTCGTCAAATTTTGTTTTGACT
>JARIHA010000114.1 GCA_029288475.1 Candidatus Tayloriibacteriota bacterium
ATTAGTGGGAGAATCGTGCAGGCTCAGGATAACCTTATCGGGAGCCTGAATGAATGGTGGGATGACCGATTGAAACAAAAAGGACTTGATCCTCAAAATCAGGATCTTTCGGATATTGGTTATCATATGGTGGAACTAGCAAAAAATGCCTTTGAGAACAGTGAAATGGGAGGGAGGGTCTCTGTTGAAATAAAAGAAGGGTCTGCAAAGGTTGTCATTGAAAATTCAGGGGAGGGATTTGATCCTCTTGAGGCGCAACATGTGAGTTTGGGTGGCGGTTATGGACTGGCCGGAGCTATTGAATGGGCAGATACCATTGAGATTGAGACAAAGGGAAATAAATACAGCAAAGAAGAAGGGAAGCTGGCGCTTACTGGGGAATCTAGTGTGATTGATGGTACGAAGATCACTGTTACAAAAAAGTATTCTTAATTTATCACTTATTAAAATAATAGATAAACATTAATTTTATGAGTTTTGAAAAAATTACGTCTAATGATGGCGAACAGGAAGTTCCAAATAAAAGTATGATTGGCAAGATAAAGAATGCTGTTGCTTTGGGTGCTGCGGCTACTGTAGGCTTTGTTGCTTCCGAGAAACTCCATTCCAGTGGACACGATAGTGTGCCTAGTCAGCCGAAAATTTCAGAAGAAGTGAAATCATCTCCGGAAGATGCCGAGGCACGAGTTTCCATAAGAAAAAATCTTGATATGTTGAAAAATGAAGGTATTGAGGCGCTTCATGAGCCTACTGCTGAGAAATATGTGGCTTTCATTGGTAAAATCGGGACCTATGTCGGTGCTTTACGATTGGAACGTGTGGCAAATTCACCTGGGCAATCGAAATATGTCGCGGGAGCATTGGAAGAGTTGTATCAGATGGTGGGCGTGGCGGAAAGGGGTTTGACCGGAGTTGTTCATCTTATGGAGGTGAATAGGGGAAATCTTGTGCGAAGCCAGGCAACGGTTACTGGCGGTTCTTTTGATCTGAGTGCTGCTGATTTAAAATCTGCCGGACAAATGATACTTGCCCAAAGAGACAATGAGATAAGCAGCACTCGGCAGGTACTCACTGATACGGTTTCTAGTCTAAAGCTTGATATTTCTTCTCAGTATAAGGGTCTGACAGGGCATGATTTGAAATAATCATTTCTTCGGGAATAAAAAAGCCACTGGTAAAGACCAGTGGGGTTAAATTTTAAATGCGGTGTTATTTGTCCAGATTGCCGAATCTGCTTTGGTGAGCGCTGACGGACCACCAACCGCCCGAACGGTAAATCACTTTGACGGGGTTTATCGCGGTGTCTGCCGGGTGCCAAGTTCCGTTGGAGCCATCGGTAGGTCGCAGGATTTCATCACCCGAGTCATTTTTCACGGAACCGGTTATTTTTTTCCATTGCATAGTTTTTTATTTTTTTTGCACAAGTAATCTTTTGAAAGCCTACCTAGAGTGGGGCAATGAGTCAAGTGCTCACTTTATAAATGGTTAGATTATGTGGTATTGTTTAAGGTATATGGGTTACGATTATAAGGGTATAAAAC
>JARIHA010000126.1 GCA_029288475.1 Candidatus Tayloriibacteriota bacterium
GTCAGTAACCTTAGCCGTCTTGATACCTGATCCTCCTCGTTTTTGGACCTTGTATTCGCTTATTTCAGTCTTCGTTCCGTATCCGTTATCCATGATAACCAAGAGAGATGCAGATTTAGAATCTTTTCTTACGACATCAGAGCCAATGATCGTATCACCCTTATCGAGCTTCATTGCGCGCACTCCTCCAGCCCCTCGTCCCATTTCTCGAATATCTGATTCTTTAAATCGAATAGACTGACCATCGGCAGTTGCCATGATCACTTCATCACCCTTTTCTACAAAACTCACCGCCACAAGCTGATCGCCAGCATCAAGTCGGATTGCAATAAGACCGCTTCGTCGCACATCATGGAAGCTTTCTGCTTTTACCTTCTTTCCTACTCCCTGCTTAGTAACCATCATAAGAGATGCGCCGCTCTTCTTGAGCTCCTTTGGCATTGGCAAAATAGAAGTCACCTTCTCATCATCAGTAAGAGACAAGAAGTTCATGACTGATTTTCCTCGAGTCGCACGCTTTCCTTCTGGAATATCGTACATCTTTATCATATAAGCCTTACCCTTGTCAGTGAAAAAGAGTAGGTCGCTATGCGTATTGGTATTGATGATATGAGTAATAAAATCTTCTTCCTTTGTATCCAGATCTACTACACCTACTCCTCCTCGTTTCTGGCGTCGGTATTCATCTGGCTGTGTTCGCTTGATATATCCTCCTGCAGTAAGTACGAGCACGCTTTCTGTATCAGGAATCATATCCTCAGGCTTGAAATCCTTGATTCCACCCTTCACTACACGAGTTTTTCGTTCATCGCCGTATTTTTCACGAGCTTCGAGCAATTCCTTCTTCACTACAGCGAGAATCTTCTTTGCACTTGAGAGTAGATCTTTCAATTGTTCGATCAATGCCTGCACTGCGAGAAGTTCGTCCTCGATCTTCTTCCGCTCAAGACCAGCGAGTCGCTGAAGCTTCATGTCAAGAATAGCCGCTGCCTGTCGATCAGAAAATCTAAATGTCTTCATCAAGTTTGCATGTGCTTCGGGAGTGTCTTTTGATTTTTTGATCAACTTGATAATCTCATCGATGTGATCGAGAGCTTTCTTAAGACCAAGCAAAATATGCTCACGATCTTCAGCCTTTCGCAAATCATATTCAGTTCGGCGTCGAACCACGATCTGTCGATGCTTCACGAACTCATCAAGCATAGATTTGAGTGAAAGCGTCTGAGGCACGCCATCTACTAGCGCAACCACGTTGAAGTGGAAAGCTTCTTCAAGCTGAGTATGCTTATAGAGATAGTTGAGAACGTTCTGTGGATAACTTCCCTGCTTAAGGTCGATAACAATTCGGATGTCTTTTGCAGATTCATCTCGCAGTCCCTTGATACCATCTATTTTCTTTTCTCGTACGAGGTCGGCAATAGCCATGATGAGGTCGGCCTTGTTCACTCGATAAGGAATAGACGTGATGACGATCTGAAACATTCCGCTTTTTGTTTCGATGACTTCAGCTTCGCCTCGACATACAACGCCTCCTCGTCCTGAAGCATAGGCATGATGCATGTCTTTTTCTCCATAGACCACTCCTCCTGTTGGAAAATCGGGACCCTTGATGAACTGAAGTAGATCTTCAGTAGTCGCATCTTTATTATCAATCAAATGAGTAGTCGCATCAATAACCTCCCGTAAGTTGTGCGGAGGAATGTTGGTTGCCATACCCACAGCAATTCCCAATGTTCCATTAAGCAGAAGGTTTGGGATAGCGGCAGGAAGAACGGTAGGCTCTGTAGTGGTATTGCTGTAGTTTGGACGAAAATCAACGGTGTCTTTTTCAAGGTCACGAAGAAGCTCGCTTGCTACGCGGCTCATCTTTGTTTCAGTATATCGATACGCAGCAGCTGGATCGCCGTCGACTGATCCCCAGTTTCCCTGACCAATTGCCAATGGATAACGAAGAGAGAAATCCTGAACCATTTTTACCAATGATTCGTATACAGCGGCGTCTCCATGAGGGTGATAATCTCCAAGCACGTCTCCAACAACCGTTGCAGATTTTCTAAACTTTGCACTCGCCGTGAGGCCAGTGTTGTGCATCACGAAAAGAATTCGACGGTGAACAGGTTTCAATCCATCACGAATGTCTGGCAATGCTCGGGCAGTAATAACAGACATGGCGTAGTCGAGGTACGACTCTCGCATTTCGGTTGTGATACTTCGAGGAACTACGTTTTTTCGCTCTTCCGCGAGAGGCACCGGAAGTTCTGCATCATCACCATCCTTCTTTTTGTCGGGGTTTTTTGCCATAGATACGGGAGATTATAGCACTATTTAATCTTTTTGAGGAGGTCATCCCACTCTGACTTCATAGTTGACCATACATTGCCAAAATTGCTTCCTAAAGCGCCTATAGACTGCGCAGGAGTACCAGAAAGCACGACTCCCTGACTAGTCTCGCTAGAATTTCCATTAAAAATAGTTAAGAAAGAAACAAACCAAAGAACAGCGATGACTAGAGTAATGAGAGCGCTGAAAACAAAAGCATACATGCTCTTTACCCGCTTAGGCTTTTGGCGAATTTCATCAAGCCAATTCATATAGATTAGTTTGAAGAAGCGAGCACCACTACATCTCCTTGTTTACCATCCAAATCTTTTTTCTTGACAACAAGCTTCTCAATTGGCTTCACATCTTCTGAACCGCCTTCTTTCAAAAAGTTCTTAAGCGCATCTTTTGAATAATGCATTGGAATAATAACTGATGGTTCAAGAGAAACAGATAGTTTATATGCGGAGGCTGGATCTAATGTCCCTTCGCCACCAATTGGTGCAAACAGAATG
>JARIHA010000127.1 GCA_029288475.1 Candidatus Tayloriibacteriota bacterium
TCGCTGGACAGATCATGCCCTTAGTATTGTATTCGTAACGAGGTGAAATATTATAATTCACCGTTTTTATGTCTTTATCATCAATCCCTGCAGACTTAAGATATGCGATTATATCGTTAGTCTTTTTCGTCACTGAATTCTGAGCATCAGCGACGGTTGATGACTCAACCATGACGTCAAAGTCCACCGTGGCAATATCTGGAACAGCGTATGCATCGCCGTCACCGCTCACTGTTATGGTATTCTGAGCAACAATTCCTCTGCCGATAGTACCTATAGTCTTAATTCTCGCAATCGACTGAATAAAGAGGAATACTGCCAAAAGTACAGCTACCGCTATAAGTGCCTTTATTAAATTACCTTTTCCAGATCGCGCATGAGCATTACAACAATCTCCAGTCTCTCCAGAATGCTGATCGTTTGGGTTCATTTGATTCATATTTTTTCAATTATCTGATAATGGGCTAATTATACTCTAGAGTTCACCGCTTGAACAAGATTTTCAAAAAGAGAGGCCACAGTTAGAGGACCGACTCCGCCTGGAACAGGTGAAAGAGCCCCCACTACAGTCTTAACTTCATCAAACTTTACATCTCCAACCAGACGCCTATCGGCGACTTCTTCCTGTAATTTATTGCCATTGGCAGGAACTGAGTTGATTCCCACATCAACAACCACCTGCCCCTGAGAAACAAAATCCTTAGTGACGAATTCTGGGTCACCTACTGCAACTACAAGGATATCTGCTTTCTGTGATGTTTCTTTAAGATTGTTAGTCTTACTGTGGCATAACGTAACCGTAGCATTACGGTTGATAAAAGAAAGGAAAAGAGGTTTTCCTACCAATTCCGAACGGCCGATAATGACTACATGTTTTCCTTCGAGGATAATTCCGTAGTAATCGAGGAGAGAGATGACCGCCTTTGCCGTAGCTGGCACAAAGCCGTCTTTGGTATTGCTCCATAATTTTTTTACGCTGGTAGAAGTAAGCCCGTCAACATCCTTATTTGGATCGATCGTCTCAATAACCGCTTCCTTATTTAACCCAGCAGGAATCGGCAACTGAAGAAGGATACCTTTGACCGCCCTGTCTGCATTTAATTCATTTATCTGGGCAATGACAGCATCTTCTACAACTGCGTCAGGCAGACGAACATGCCGAACTTCAGCTCCGATCTGTTCTGCGAATTTCTTCTTCTGCTCAATATAAGTATTTGATTCTGCATTGTCCCCAACCTGAACAATAGCTAATACTGGCTTCTCTTTCATGGGCAGAATGACTGTCCTCAAATTTCCTTTTATCTCATCACGCACTACCTTTCCATCAAGTAATTTAAACATCATAGTAAGGAAATAATATCATACTGTTGGGCTGTTCTGCACGAGCATAAAAAATACCGCCTTTGAAGCGGTTTATTTGCTGAACGTTTCCTGTAATTTTTTTATTCCTCGATTGATTCTCACTGATACTGTATTTTCTGTTTGCCCCACGAGTTCTCCGATCTTCTTTGGCGATAATCCTTCAACGTACCGCAGGACAATCACTTCTCTGTATTTATCTGGAAGCTTTTTGACCATCTTAAGGAGATTGGCAGTTTCTGCCTCGAGAAGAATCTTTTCTGGACCCTCGGTTGTTGCAACTTCGAAGCCGGCTTCTGCCAGAACATCGAGAGAAACTGATTTCTTGCGACGATACTCATCAATGATGAGATTGTTAGCAACCTTATAGATGAATGACTTTAAATTGGTGATCTCTTTACCCTTTTCCATATATTGCCAGGCTCGGGTAAATGTTTCCTGTACCAGATCCTTTGATCTCTCCCAATGGGACAGCTTGAAATAGAACCTGCGAAACAATACTTGGGAAAGGTCGTCATATGCCTTTATGAAATCTTCAGTGAGTTTTTTATCTTGCTTCATGACGATGTAAAAGTTAATGATAATGGCTCTTACTCATCGTTCTGCATTTTTTCCTTCTGCTATTTTTAATGTATCAGTATGCAAAAGAACGTGCAAATTTTTGCACGTTCTTCCACAAGAAAATAGTTATGTAAAGGCTATTTTTAGCCTCAGCGCTTCTCTTATTATACCAGAACTAAAAAGAATACTCCTTTCCCTCTTCAAAAACACTAAACTGTATGCCTTTTTCCTTAAGAATAATTTCCGGAACCTTATGATTGCCTCCGCCAAACTTAAGCATGCGATCATGGACAGGAAAACAAACTGTTGGATTTACCGCAAGGGCGTAGTCGATACACTCAGAGATTTTCAACCACGGTCCAGCTACAGGCAGTGCCAAAATTTCTACTGCTTTGCCTGGCTGAGTAAAAGCATCTCCTGGATAGAAAAATCGGTTGGCAATAAAATATCCTGTATTTTCAACGCTTCCCCAACTCTTATAAATAGGCGCATGAGCTTGTCCGAATCCTTCAAACAGAACTTCTGAAATAGTTTTACCCTGCCCATGTTCTACCAATTGGTAAGAAATGCTCTCAGCATCCAATAATTTACCAACCGCGCTATTAGTAATAACGACGGCCTGAGGATTATTCTTCAGCACTGCCTTGAGTGAATCAAGATGAAAATGATCACCATGCTCATGAGTAATAAGAATAATATCTACTCCAGTAACCCCATTTTGCGCAGTAGAGTAGTTTCCCGGATCAGTAAGGATGCGCAGCCCTTTCTCTTCAATAATCATGGCACAATGGCCTAATTTTGTTATCTTCATGTATCAAGTATACAGGAAATCTTCTTTATGTGTTCTTGATGGAAACTTTATCTACCCTTCTGTAGATTAGAAAATGGACTCGCGTAGTACCTTTTTTGAAGAAAAGCCTAATTCCGCCACGTGCGAGAGTAGGCTTTTTTTCAAAAATAAAATTAGAGAAGCCGGGATCATCCGGATGATTCCTCACCCCGGCCGGCCACATTAATTGGTATATTTGCTCTGCCGTTATTTATCTGCAGTGCAGGAATACTCCCTGGAACAACACCGGGCTTCAGATCTCCAACCACAATGAATTCTCCCGTAGTACCTCTTGGAATGTAGAGCGAATTGGTAAGTCGATAGAGAGGATACCCATCAATAAACTCATTTTCATACACCACTCCTGAAATTGAAGTGCCCGCTGTAGAGAAGATACGAATATTTTCAATATAATTAAAAACACTGTTGCCATTATCCGATCCCAAACTTAAGTCTGTGATCAATCCATCTTCGTTTGATGGCGCTTTAATATAAAGAGTGAGAAGTCTTATATTCTTCGCCCCCGAAGTAACAGGAATGTTTATTGGCGCAGAAGAAACATTCAACGTGCCGATAGGCTGAGCTAGAGCCACAGTAAAAGGCTGCGTATTTTCTATCACATAAGCCAAACCTTTATACCCAGCATCACCAAAATAATTTGTAGACGATGTTTTATAAGTGATCCTTACTTTATAAAAATCAGTGGTATCGAAGTCATGTGGAATGGTCCAATATACAGGCTGTGGAATACTGGCAATAGGCACTTGATAATCAGCAACCAAAATCGGCCCTTTATTTACCCTCGTAGTGGAAATAACTTCAATTCTCACCTCAGAGTATTGGAGAACAGGAACATTTTTAGGAAGACTCCAGGTAATAGGCTGAGAAGTGTCCGTAGATAGAACATCGCCACCTTTTGGAGTAATAATTGAGAAAACTTGGACAGGTTGAGCTGGCGTACTCGCCGGTGTGTTAACAGGTCTTTGAGTTTGCTGCGATACTCCTCCAGTAGCCGGAAAAAGTGGTGAGGATGCGGGCGTTGAAACCATATTTATTGACGTGGTAGCTTCAGGAGAATTATCAGAAATAGTCGGGCTGGAAGTTTCATTACTGTTGTCAGCATTTTTGTCACCATAAAGGAGGTAAATGCCAACAGCAATCAAAAGAAGTAAAAGAATAATGAAGACAAAATACGCCACTACTTTATTGCTCATATGCTGTATAAACGTATGAGCAATGAAAAAGTGTCAGCTGATAAATCTAAAGTAGAGAAACAGGCGATTATTCACCCTGCTGCAAAATAACCTCGAACAAATCTGGCTTGTAGCCAACAATAGTTCTACCGTCAATAATAGTGATCGGCGTTTCTTTTTGACCGCTTTTCTTTATCACTTCATCAAGCATTCTTTCACTACCCCTTACATTGATCTCCTCAAACTCCAGTCCACTTTCACGAAAATATGCTCTCGTAAGCTCGCAATAGTGTGTTCCCGACGTATAGATAGTTACAAAATGATGTTTCTTCATTGCCCTTTAGTATAACAGACCAAGCGATAGGATAGATAGCCGAGCAAACCAAGCTGTATCGTCGGTGTCAACCCGACAGATAAGAAAGGAATGATCGGCATATATTGATTGTACGACCAACGGCCAGTGTGCAAAGCGTACAATTCTATACCTATGGCAATAATCACTCCAATTACAACAATGAGCCAAGATTTTTTTTCTAAAAAAGACAAATAGAAAAATGGCAGGCAAACAAGAGTAATGATTATGGAGTCCACCAGAGAAGCCCTGGCGAGAACAAGCTCGGTGATCTTCATCCCCTGATAAAGTATATATAGATGAGAATGAAGATTCTCCCAAATGAAATTAAAGATAAATGAAATGAAGAATAAAGAGAATATTCGCTTCATCTTTATATAATACACAGAAGCTCTTGCATAATAAATAGCACATGCTATGCTTTTCTCCAATGAGTTCTTTGACGGATTTCCTTGTCGTTTGACTGCACAGTTGAGGGTGTTTTAACCAATTCTTTCAACTGTGCAATCAAACCTGGTCACGATTGCACTCCTACGCATCAAGCGTTGTGTCTGTGTGACCAAAATAAAACAAAGGACAACTCCATATGAAAAAAAACACGCTCAGCATGTTTCAGACGGCCGTGGTCTCGACCCATTTGAATGCGAATTGCCATCCCATCGGCGCCGGCCTGAACGCCGCCAAAGAAGGACACATTGCCGCGGGTCGCTATCCGGTCGCCGGCCACGTCGTCAACTAGGGCGCTGTTCCGCCAATCCTCCGCCGCCCCCAACCTTGCTGGGGCGGCGTTTTTTATTTCTTTTAAATATTAAAAATATACTATACGCCAAACTTCAGCTTACCTGCCCCACTAGGCCTTCGGCAATTTTATAGAAAAACTCGTACCTTTATTTTCACCATCTGATTCCATTGAGATCTTTCCGCCTTGCTTTTCGATCATCTGACGAGAAATGAAAAGTCCCACTCCCATTCCTTCAGTATCGGCTTCCTTTGCCCGTATTCCTCTAAAGAACTTACTGAAAATCAAAGGTTGTTCACTTTTTGAAATACCAATTCCTGTATCAACAACTTTCACTTCAGAGTGTTTAGCATCCGAAGTGAAAGAGATAGTTACCGCACCGCCATTTGGCGTATAGCTGATAGCATTGTCCACCAATATCTGAATAGCGGAGCTCACTTTCCCTTCATCGGCAAGAACTGCCGGAACAACACTATCCCCTATAGTAACGGTAATATTCTTTGTCGCTGCTCGTGGCAAAGATTTTGCAACCACTTTTTCCGTAACCTCTTTCAGCTGAACAGGCTTAAGTAAATAACTTAAATCCTGAGTGCCATTATCAGAAAGATCCATGAGTAAATTAGTTAGCTCTACCAAATGAGAATTAGCGACTTGAATCCTATGAAGATCCTCTTGTTTCTCAGGAGAAAGACTACCGTCCTGCAAATTTTCTACAGACCATCTTATTTGCGTAAGAGGAGTTCTGAATTTATGAGTGGCCACGGTGATAAACTCATACTTGAGCAAATCAGTCTGTCGCAGCTTATTCCACATAAAAAACCCAATTGAAACAGCAATAAGAGAAGATGTGAGAGGGAGCGCCCAAGAAGGAAAGCCTGGCGTCCTTGCTATAATAATTTCGTTGGCATAATTCAAAAAGCTGATGAAAATTCCAAAAATTACCACAGCAAGAGAATAGCTGAAAGCCTGTTTTGCCACTACCCGAATATCAAGTAGGTCAAATTTTAGAATTGCGTAGGTAAGTGTTCCAGTAAAAAGAGGAAAGCAGAAAATAGACCAAACAGGGTCAGTATTATATCCAAACACCAACGGTATTGCCGCATATCCAAACGTATACGCCAAAACGAATCCAGTAAAAAGATACTTCAATCGGTTTCTCATCACGCGATCAGCACTTCTATAAGATCTGGCCATCTGATAGAGAAAATAACCAGGAATGAGAGCGTTTGAAACCACCATCATCCAATAGAGTGAACCCTGTCTCTTA
>JARIHA010000157.1 GCA_029288475.1 Candidatus Tayloriibacteriota bacterium
TCGGCAGCGTCAGATGTGTATAAGAGACAGGAGTCAAGGTGGTCTCTGAAAAGGGAATCATCACTGTCACGGGTATTGATAAGGAAGCGGTAGGGCAGTTCGCTGCAAAGACTCGTGCACAGCGCGTACCTGAGCCTTACAAGGGAAAGGGAATTCGATATGATGGTGAAGTTATCCGAAGAAAGGAAGGTAAGAAGACCGCATAACGATAACGCTAGAATAAAAAACAGCATATGAAAACAGGAAACACTAAAATAGAAAAAAGAGCAAGACGACAGAAGAAGATCCGTGCAAAGATCTCAGGCACAGCTTCTAAGCCGCGACTCTGCGTATTCAGATCAAACCGCTATGTATATGCTCAGCTTATTGACGATGCACAGGGCAAGACTCTTGTTTCTGCAAGTTCAGTGAAACTTCCTGGAAAGGGCGTAATGGAGAAGGCCAAGGAAACTGGCAAAGAGATTGCCAAAAAGGCAAAGGCTCTCAAGATTGAAACGGTCGTCTTTGATCGAGGCGGATATATTTATACGGGAAAGATCAAGGCTATTGCGGACGGTGCCCGTGAAGGAGGTCTTAAATTTTAATAATCATGGATACAAAAGATACAACAACTATCGCGGCAATGGCTCCAGTGGCACCAGCTACTCAACCTACAACTTCTGCTCCTCAGGCAGATGGAGGATTTCGACGTAACGCTATGAGAGATCCAAAAAGAAGTGGTGGAGGAGGAATGCGACGAGGCCCTCAGCGAGAACCACGAGCTAAGCCAGAATTTGATCAGAAGATCATCAGTATCCGACGCGTAACCCGAGTTGCTTCAGGAGGAAGACGATTTAGCTTCAGCGTTGCGATCATTGCGGGAAACAGAAAAGGATCTGTCGGAGTGGGAACAGGAAAGGCAGGGGACACAGCAATCGCTATTGATAAGGCGGTAAAAAATGCTAAGAAGCATATGCTAAAGATCGCTCTTACAAAAGACATGTCTATTCCTTATCAGGTAGAAGCTAAGTATTGTGCCGCTCGAGTAACTATCCAGCCAGCACGAGGAAAGGGTCTCGTTGCAGGTAGCTCAGTTCGAAGCGTTCTTGAATTGGCCGGAATAAAAGACGTGACTGCGAAACTTCTTTCAGGAAGCAAGAATCGCCTTAACAACGCAAGGGTTGCCATGAAGGCCCTCTCTGAGTTCAAGGCTAAATAATCTCCAGTCTAACTCCAATAACATGCAAATACATAACATTAAAAGAAATCACGCCAATAAGAAAAGCCGACAAGTAGGCCGCGGAAGTAAGCGTGGAAAGACTTCAGGGCGAGGAACAAAAGGTCAGAATGCACGATCAGGTCACAAGAAGCGACCAGAACTAAGAGACCTTATTAAGAAGCTTCCTAAGCTCCGAGGACGAGGAAAGAACATCTTTAAGAGTTTCCAGGTTGCTCTCGTTCCTATTAATCTAGACCTTATTGAGAAGCATTTTTCTGCAGGTGACGTCGTTAGTCCTTCTTCTTTAGTAGAAAAAGGTTTGGCAGAACGCTACAAGGGTCAAGCTCCTCAGGTAAAAATTCTCGGTACAGGTGAAGTTACAAAGAAATTCTCTTTCTCAGAATGTGTTGTATCACTTCCTGCAAAGCAGAAGATCGAAAAAGCCGGAGGAAGCATCAAATAGTCTTAAAATAGCCAAATGGCATCAACATTTCGAGAAAAATTTTCATTGGTAGTAAAAGACAAGCTTTTGCAGAAGAAGATTTTTTTCGTATTGCTCGGCCTTATCATCTTCCGACTTCTTTCAACTATTCCAGTTCCTGGTGTTGACGCGGCAAAGCTTGCGGCATTTTTTCAGGGAAATCAGCTATTGGGATTGTTTAGTATTTTCTCTGGTAGCGGGCTTTCTACTCTCTCTATAGTAATGCTTGGAGTGAGTCCTTACATAACTGCAACCATCGTGATGCAGCTTTTGACTATGATCTTTCCGAAGCTCAAGGCTCTCTATCAGGAAGAAGGGGATGCAGGAAGAGCAAAGTTTTCTCAATACTCACGACGACTCACCGTGCCTTTGGCAATCATTCAGGCCTACGGTTTTCTTCTTATTTTAATACAAGGCGGACAGCTTCCTGCTCTCACTACTCTTCAGTGGATTACTGATATATTTGTTATTACAGCGGGTTCAGTGCTGATGATGTGGATTGGAGAACTTATTACTGAATACGGAATTGGCAACGGTCTTTCTCTTATCATCTTTGCTGGTATCGTTTCAAGAATTCCAGGTCTTATTGTTCAGTATCGAGCTATCTTGGCGGCTAACCCTTCGGTTCTTCCTTGGTACATAGGTTTCGCTATTCTCGGAGCTATTGTGGTATGGGTGGTGGTAATTGTTACTGAGGCAGAGCGACCTATCCCAGTGACCTATGCAAAGCGTGTACGAGGTTCAAAGGTATATGGCGGCATCTCTACTTATTTGCCTTTGCGAGTCAATCAGGCTGGAGTTATTCCAATTATCTTCGGACTTTCCATCCTTCTTTTCCCTCAGCTTATCTTAAATATCCTAACTCGAGTTATTCATAATGCTTCATTCGTAAGTGTCGCAAATGGCATTGTTACATTCATCAACAACGGCTGGGTCAAATCAATCCTTTACTTCATCCTTGTTTTCGTGTTTACCTATTTCTATACAGCGGTTACATTCGATCCACAGTCAATTTCTGAGAATCTTCAGAAAAGCGGAGCATTCATTCCAGGTATTCGGCCAGGACAGTCTACCGCAGACTATATATCTCGAGTAGTAAGTCGAATCAC
>JARIHA010000189.1 GCA_029288475.1 Candidatus Tayloriibacteriota bacterium
CCCTTATATTCTATCCTCAAAGGGCCGCGCGAAAGCGTGGCCCTTGGTTGTATACTTTAGTCACTATGGAACAAACCTACGTAATGCGAAATCACGATCTTCTACTCGGCACCTCGAATAAGAAATATATCCTCAAGGTGCGGGATCTTCCAGAAGAAGACAAGCCGCGCGAGCGAATGCTTCAGCATGGACCTAATGCGCTCTCAGCTCAAGAACTTATGGCAATTCTTTTGTCAGTTGGGACGAAAAAGGAGGAGGTATTAACCATGACTTCTCGTATTCTTAGGGAATATGGTGAGCGCAGCTTGCTTTCAAGTACTGATGCGAACCAGCTTGCCCTTGATCTCGATATTCCAGTCGGAAAGGCAATGCAAATTGTTGCTGCAGGGGAATTAGGTCGCCGGTATTTCCAAAAGAAGCGTAATGGCGCTGCCGTGATTCGAACTGCAAAAGATGTCTTCGATTACACCGTGGACATGCGTTCCCTTACAAAGGAACATTTACGCGGTTTGTACCTTGATACGCACTACCAGGTTATTCATGACGAAGTACTCTCCATTGGAACGATTGATGCAAATCTTATCCATCCTCGCGAAGTATTTCGTCCTGCGCTCGCTCATGCCGCGGCAGCTGTGGTGCTTGTGCATAACCATCCGTCAGGTATTCCAACCCCTAGTGAAGCTGATCGGGTAGTCACCCTACAAATTGCAGAAGCAGGACGAGTTCTAGGTATCGATCTTATTGATCATGTCGTTGTAACGGACGAAAGCTTCTTGAGTATCCCTGTTGAATAAATACGAATATTGTATGAATGAAAGTCAAAAGCGCTATTCGCGTTCCTCATTCCCTGTGCTTGTGTACTGTGGAATTAACCGTACCGCAAACTCACTTATCAGAGACGTTGATGCTTGGGAGGAATTTAATGAGGTAACTGTCTCAAGCTATTTAAGTGAGGGTACAAATACACTCGTAGAGTCGCTGAAAGAATTTACAAAACCTTATACTTCCTATTCTTCAGTACGAGCAAAAGAATTACGTTTTATGCTCGAAGCTCTAATTGAAGTTAAAGAGGTCTTCACGGTTGAAACACTTCCTGTGGTACAGAGGGAAGAGTAATTGAAACAGTAGTGCCAACACCGGGAACGCTTTGAAAACGAATTGAACCATTATGGCGTTCGACAATACGTTTAGTTATTGCGAGCCCTAACCCATATCCTTCTTTCTTAGCGTCAGACTGTTCAGCTCGATAAAATCGCTCAAAGACTTTTGCGAGCTGATCAGGAGTCATGCCAATACCCGTGTCTTTGACCCGGAGTATTGCTGTATCCAAGTCTTCGGTAAGGGAAATATGTATTCTCTTTTTCTTGCTCGTGGCGGTATATTTTATGGCATTACTCAGCAAATTTATGCAAACTTCCTCAAGCTGCTTCTCATTTCCATGAATAAATGTCGATTCACAGAGAAAGTCGGTTGTGACTAAAATTCCGTCGGTTTCCGCAATAATATGAACGTATTCTGTGGTGCGCTTTACGATTTCAGTAAAATCTATTATTTGCATATCCGTATCCGGAGAATAAGTATCCACACGTGCAAGCTGAAGAATGGATCGTATAAGTCGAGAAAGATCTTCAATGCTCGCCTCCATATTAGTATGTGTACGCGTGTGATCTAAAGGGAGTGATTTTTTCAATATCTCAGTCCCGCTACGAAGTACGGTTAACGGAGTCTGAAGAGCATGAGAGATATCATCGAAGAATTCTCGTTGGCGTTCCTGGAGTTGACGTAAATGCTTTGTGCGTTCATCGACTTTTTCCTCCAACTGTTCCGTATGCTCGCGTAGTTTCTGGAATAGTTCTGCCTTTTCAAAGGCTACTGTCGCGTACCCCGAAAAGGTTTTTATTAGAGAACGATCTGTCTGACTATATTTTTCACCCGAGCGCTTTGGACCAAGTACATACTCGCCAATCATTCGAACACCAGAATATACAGGAATACGTATACTGTGAAGCTCTAAATACTCATCAAATTTTGCATGAGTGCAATCAGAATGGGAATAACAAGTATTGGTTTCCGTACGAATGAAATATCCATATTGAGGCTTAAAAGTCTGCTCAAGCACAGCAAGGCTTTGAAGTGCAAGTGGGCGCAGATTAAGGTTTGTGTTTAATATTTCAGATAGCGATTCGAGGACATCAAAATAGCTATATCGATCTTTGAAAAAGAATGGGTCGGTAATCTTACGAAAATACGCCTCCATATAGGGAAGGGTGTACATACCAATAAGCACGGTTATGCCAGCGCTGACCGGAGCTGTGATCCCTATCATGTCCTCCGTAAAATGTTCTGCAATAAGAAGTAACCCAACGTACGAAACAGCGAGGACAAAGAAGGACGTTGAATATACAAGACTTCTTTGAATCACAATTCGAATATCAAGAAATCCGTGTTTTAAGATTGCATATGCAGTAGTAAAAAGAAAGAGAACTGAGGTAAGTGGCCCTACTTGATTTAAGGTTGCAAAGCCAAAGAAGGCGGGAAGAATTGCATCAAATAGTATTGAACTAAGAGCAAAGAGACTGATGCCAACAAAAACGAACCAAAGGCGTTCGCGATCCTGTGAACTTGCGTGCACATAGCTTCTAATAAAGAAAAAGAGACTTATGACAATATATGTAAGAAGCAGAGAACTCCATATCCCAATTAATGGTCCGTGAGTTACTTCCATTTCTCCATTCGAGAGTACGTCTACATTGAGTACAATCGTATTACTAATAAGCATCGTTATACCACCAATAATAAGTGGCGACCAGAAAAATATGGGACGAATGAGGAGGGGTGTGGTGGTGGGAAAAACTTGAGCAAAGCGAGTTAGGCCAATAACGAGAAGTAGTCCGCCTGCATTAAGAAAGACAAGGGTACCATCATCTCGCGTGGCTAAAATTAGACCAAATCCTCCGATCCACATTGCTACTCCAAGAGAGAACGTAAAAAACGCGTGAGTAATATTGCGTCTACGAGAGTAGAGTAAAACGATTATTCCTATAGTAAGGCTTACTATAGAGGCACCAAAGATGGTAAATAAAATAAGGCTCATGGCCTGAGAAGTATGAAATAAGTATACAGACTGACTTTGTAATTAATACTGACTGATATCAATTTTATAGCCTCGACCAGGAACAGTATAAATAAGTTTCTTTTCAGGATCAGAATCAACCTTTTTTCGTAGAGAAAGAATATGTGACTCAATGGTATTTGAAAATGGGTCGCTCGTCATATCCCATACATGTTCCATAATCATTCCCCGCGAAAGTACATTGCCAAGATTTCGCATAAGATATTCGAGCAACATAAATTC
>JARIHA010000177.1 GCA_029288475.1 Candidatus Tayloriibacteriota bacterium
ATAGTATACCCTTGACGCAGAATCTATTTATGATATCATTTTTTGGAAACATATGGTCGATAATCGTTCACGAAAGTGGAATCGGCCGAGGAACTGGATTGGACATTATATGAATAACAGCGCAAATATCAGTTGCCACATAGGTGCACTCATCCTTAAAAAGATGCTGACCCGCAAACAGCTTGCCGAGATCAGAAGCTCCGTCCCAGATCCCGCGGACAACAAAGCGGTGCTGGAAATGATCGTCGCACGGCTTGGCATTCTAGCCTAACCATCCTTACGCATGGAAATATTACTACACCACGGGACATCACCGTGGCTTTTTATTTACCAGGATCAAAAACCACACAACATTTCTGCTGGTGGCGTGAAAAATACTTTTTTGTATATGGGCTGTCAGTGAAAATATTCCTCAGAAACACTCATGCCTATACAGATTACTGTTAAATATTTTCTCTTTGGTGGAACGGCACTTTTCTCCCATTTATTATAGGTCCCCAGGCTAACCCCAATCTGTTGTGCCGTGAAAGTCTGTGTCCAGCCAAGCTCTTCTCTTCTCTTTTTCAATTGAACTGCAAAGCTCTTCATAAATTAATTCCTCCATTTTTACCATATACCCAGGGTATTGGGCTGTCAATTACCACGCTCAACCTTTAATTTTGGCATATTACTGTTATAATTATTTAGTTAATCATTACTAAACAATATATGAACATCACCATAAATTTTTGGGCTGTGTTGGCATCAGCCATAGCAAGCATGATAATCGGGGCTATTTGGTATGGACCGCTTTTTGGGAAAAAATTCATGCAGGCAATGGGCATGGACAAGATGAGCGCAGAAGAACAGGAAAAAATGAAGAAATCAATGATCACGAGCTATGTTTTACAATTCATAGCGAGTCTCGTGATGTTTTTTGTCCTTGCATGCTATATCGACACAAGCATTCATACAGGCGTTGCAGGCGGACTAGCAAACGCATTTGGCCTTTGGATAGGCTTTGTGGTGCCGCTTAATCTTTCAGGCGCACTTTGGGGCGGCAAGATGAGTCTTTTCTGGCTCAATATCGGATGTATGCTTCTTACCCTTCTTGCCGCCGGAGCGATCATTGGTGCATGGCAATAATATTGCTGAGTAATTAAGTAAAAAATAATAAGAAAAACCGGGGAGCCATAGGCCCCCGGTGTTGTTTTAACGGTAATCTTTTTTCAGCATTTTAAGTAATGCTGCGTAGTTATGAAACGGATCGCCTATCTCATAGTCTTGAAATGAAGAGCTCCCTCTTATATGAATACGCAATATATCCCATTTGAACGGTGCAAGGCTGTAAATCCATCCGCATTTTTTAAAGTGCTGGACCAAATGACCCCTCGCGAACGCCCTTGTATCCGAAGGAGGATTGACTATTGCAGAAGCGATCAGCTCATCTGAAAAAAGTCGCTCCGTCTGGCCCAAACTGCGAAGGAAGTTGTAGTGCCCGCCCGTCAATCCTAAGCGATGATATTCCAAATCCTGCGCTTGAACCGACTCTTTCGTCCACCCGTTTTCCTTAGCTACAAACTCCGAAAGAACAAAACGTTTGGTCACCCAATCAAGACGAAATACGAGCTCTTCAGGGTTGCGATCAAGCTTCACCAGGGTATCCTTCCAGAGACAAAGCAGGAAGTCTGTGATCATATCCCTCTTTGAAAAAAGCTCGAAAGCCCTTTCATAATAAAGATACAAAAGACGAAGAGCCCCACGGTCGGGTTTCTGCAAACCTTTTAAATACCAATTCGAGGTTGCAAAAGAAACTCCCCGAAAGTCTTGCACAGCTTTCGTAAAATCATAAGCAACTTCTGGCAATGCATTTTTTTCCAACAGCTCAAGAATAAGACTGGTAACGCCGAAGCGTAAGAAAGCTGAAACCTCACTCATATTACTATCGCCACAAATGAGATGCAGTCTTTCATAACCCTGAAC
>JARIHA010000185.1 GCA_029288475.1 Candidatus Tayloriibacteriota bacterium
TGCGGTTTTTTTAGGTGTCCTATAGGGAAAAGTACGTGAGAAAGGTCGCCCTGATTAAGGGTCCAGAGGAAATACGTTTGATCTTTTTCCTTATCAACAGAAGAAAGCATTTCAAAACGATCATTACTCTTTTTTACTTGAGCATAATGTCCCGTTGCGATGTAATGAGCACCAAGCTTTTCAGCGCCTTCCAAAAAGCACCGAATTTCACATATCTATTACACATCACGTCAGGATTAGGAGTCCTCCCGTTCTTATATTCTGAGATCATATAGTCTACCACTTCTTTCTTGTACTCTTTCTCAAAATCAAAAGTAAGGAAAGGAATGCCGAGCTTGGCGCAGATGCGCATAGCATCGAGACGCTCTTCGCGCCAATTGCAAGGTAAAAAATCAGGATGCCATACCTTGATAAATACGCCGGTGACGTCATAGCCTTGCTCTTTCAATAGAGCAGCAGATACAGAGCTATCTACCCCGCCAGAAATCCCGACAAATACTTTTATCGCTGAATTGGCTTTTGTTTTAGGCTTTTTTGTCCCATTTTTCATTTTTAATTTATACCACATAAATCAGAAAACCGCCATAAATTGACACTCGGCTATAAATAGCTACTATTAACCCGAACGCACAAATTCCAACAACACAGTTATATGATAGATACTATGGAACTCTTAAAAATCCAAGCAAATTCTGTTCTCAGTCTTCTTTCACGAGTAGTCGAAATGCATCCGCTTCCTTGGAGGAGTATGCCCATTGAAAAGGGCATAAACCAAGTATTCGCCGCTGACGGCGTACGAGTGAGCGGTAACTGCTCGGCAGAGGAAGCCCGCGAGCTCATTGAACTCGCCAATGAGCAGGCGCCCGAAAAAACTCCTTCTGTCGAAGAAGCCACACTCGAGCCCCTCGCCGCCTAAGCTTCATTTGCGCTACTTTCATTTGCCCCACTCAACATGGGGCATTTTTTATTCCTAAGTTTAATGTGTAAGGCTCCTAAATAAATACATTTTCTCATCCTCATTCTTAGCTTGGGATGGGTAAATGTATTTATTTAGGAGCTTAACCTTAGCTTAGGACAGAGAAAGTGTTTTATTTTGGCTATTTAGTTATTTAAATAAAGTGCCTTGTTCTTCAAATGATCCGCGAAGGTTGCCGCATAATGCATCACTCCGTTTTTATCAGAAAGATAATAAAGATAAGGAGTAGAAATAGGGGTCACTGCGGCGAGAAGTGAATCAAGTCCTGGATTGGTGATTGGCCCAATAGGCAAACCTTTGTATCTATAGGTATTATAAGCAGAAGGATTATTGAGATCGGTCAAAGATAGATCAAAAGTGCTTTTACCAGTCACATAAGAAACACTGGCATCCACCTGAAGCGGCATGCCGAGCTGTAGACGCTTCCATAAGATGCCTGCGATGATTCTACGGGTCTCCGTAGTACGTGCCTCCTTTTCAAGCAATGAGGCCATGATCACGACTTGTGGTAATGGCTTATCAAAAGCTGTAATTTGATCCTGAATGGTAGCGATCTTGTTATTAAAATTTTCCTCCATTACCCCTATCAGGTCTTTTGCCTTTTCATCCTCAAGAAATAAATAAGTATCAGGAAAAAGATAACCTTCTTTTCCTTTTGTAAGGGTCAAAAAATCTGTTTTGCTAAAAAGACTGAGTTGCGTACCTACAATCGGGGGAATTTCGGTCAGACTGGTTCCTTCAGGAAAAGTGATCTTTACAAGTGCAAGCCCATGGTCACCCGCAACAATCTTGCGACCAAGATCCAAGGCTGAAAGCGGGCGATCAAAGGAATAATCTCCGGCTTTAATATTGTGCTGATTTCTTGTAAGAAACAGTGCCACTTTAAAAATAAAAGTTAAGCGGATCATTCCGTCAGATTTAAGTAAATCAGCTAATCCTGACAGCCCTTCTCCTTTTGGAATAGTAATGATTTGCTTAACAGGAAAATTTGAAGGTGCACCGGAAGCAATTGCAAAGGGCAAAACAGCACAAAGAGCAATAAAAACATACAAAATAATACGAGAAAATAAAGAATTCATCATGGAAATCTGAAATTAAAGAGGAAGATTTGTGGGAGCGTCGGACTTCTTTGATTCGATCCTGTTCAAAGATGGAGTCGTCACAACTGCTCCTGGGAAATGATAGAGAGTAGCTAATTCTTCGGTGGTCATTATAAGCTTCTTTTGTTTCCAGTATTTATATGGATATTGAAAATAAGACCTTCGCTTAAAGGCATCGAGCATCATCTTTTCATAACGAGTTCTTCGAATTCGCATGAAATCTTCCCATGGATAGTCAAAATCAGTAAAAAAGCCGATGCGAAGTTCGTTAAAGATTTCAATTGCGCTGAACTGGCGAAATATTCCAATTAATCCAGGTATTCTGTCTCCAATTTTCTTGGGGGTGCTGAAGACCATGCCACGAATTGCCACTTCAAAAGGATATTTTGACTGGCTTCGCTCAATACCGGTGATCAGGTCAGTTTGCATCTTAGTAAGATGCACCGTTTTCTGTCCTTCGTCATCATTTTCAAGTATGGCCGACTTTCGTATCTTCTCAACTTCCTTTTTTGCCTTCTCTCCCCAATTCTCTACTGGAAGAAAATGGGCATCAAGAAATCCGAGCTTTCGATGTGCCTGAAAGAGTATCTGTATCCACATTTGTTCACCCTTTTGAAGAGATCCCATCTGCTCAATGGTAGCGGCAAGAGGATCGTGCTTGAACTCTTCTTTTTCAGATGCTTTGTCTAGTCCAAAATCAATATAAGTCTTAATTGGAATTACATCACTCTTACTGAGCTTATAATAAGTGCCCCACATTGGCTGATCTTTCGAATAGACCATTTTCTTGGCATAATCTTCTGCCTCACTGATCTCAACACCTGGGTACTGCGAATAAATTTGAGATTCTATCAGAAGGCGGTACTTCGGCGTTCCCCAAATGTAGAAATGAATCTGGCCGTCAATCGATGCAATCTCGAGAGAAAACCACGCCCTGATCTTTCCGCTAAAAAAAGTTTCGTGCAATGTCGGCGAAGACTTTTGCCAAAGGGCCGCAAGGATGATCTCCATTGCCAAAGGAGACTTTGTGATCTCTTTCGGTAGTTTTATTTCCAAAAGCACGCCTCCCTGTTTTTCTATGTAAAGGCAACGAATGTATTTGAGCCAATCAGCAAGAAAAATATAGCCTAGGATAAATGGCAACCAGAACGGATAGAGATAGAAGAAATAATAGAGAGCCGTATAGACTATGTTTTGAGGCAAATTAAACATTTCCCGTTTATTATACAATAAAAAATACTCCGTACCAAAGGATACGGAGTATTTTTTCGTGAGTTTTGAGGTTAAATCGCTACCGCGTACTTTCCTTCTTTGTCTTTCTTGAAGAATTTAGGATTTTGAAGGTTTACCATGATGGTGTTTTCCTTTACGTAGCGCTCCTTGAGTACTTTCTCAATGATTTGCTCTTTGGTAAGGGCTCCGTTCTTCTCGATGATCTTTCTGATGACATCCTTTACTACACCGCTCATGTATCCCCATTCAGCCAATGCGTAGAGTCCGCGGCCTACCAATACAAACCGAGGATCCTTGATGAGCTCGTTATGGCAAGTTGCCACATGAGCCCGCTTTTTAAATACTTTCTCGATTGTCTTTGCAACCTGAGTAAAGTGAATTGGAGAACCGTGCTTTCGGATAACGAGGAATGCATAGTCACGCATGCCTTTTGTCTTGATGTTTGGTGAGTTTACAGAACCCCATTCGCCGAGCGGATTCTTTGCGATCTTCTTAGAGAGAGAAAGCCATCGTCTAATGATCTCCTCATTCTTGTACTGCTCTGAAACATCCTTAAGATGCTCAAGAAAATTGTTTACAATTTCTGATTCTGATAGGAGGTCGTTATTTGAAATGCTCTTGTAAAGCTTGTGAAGTGATGTTTCTACCTTATCAGAGATCTCCTTGTTTACATGCCATCGATGCTTAAAATCATCATCTTCTTTTTGCTTAGTAAATCCTTCACCAAGAACAAGGATGAGGTTGAGATGGTTCTGGATGCTCTTGTCCTTTGAAATATGATTGAGAAGTTCTTCTTCCACTACGATGCCGCCAAGCGAATGGAGAAGAGTTTCGAGTTCAGCGAAAGCCGCCTTTTCTTTAGCATATGCGTCTGACTTTCGAATGTTGTTGATCGCGTAGTTCTCGATTTGTCGAACACGTTCGCGGGTAATGCCGTATTTTTTTCCGATTGCTTCGAGGGTCATTCTCTTTGTCTCTTTTCCGAGACCGTAACGAGAAATAATTACTTCCTGTGCTCTGTCCGGAAGAACGGAGATCAGTCGTTTCGTGATTTGTTTTGGTTTGAACGTGATCGTGCTCATGCTATTTATATCTCTGCGGCGGCAGAGTGATTAATTGATAGTGTGAATTTATCATTTATAACAATAATAGTCAAGCTGGGCTTAAATTTAAGGCTTTTTAGCCAATTACCAGGTTGATAAGTCTATCTTTGATAAAGATGATTTTAACAGGTTTTTTGCCATTTGTCCACTTTTGGACTTCCGGAAGTGCCTGTGCCTGCCTCTCGAGTTCTGCTTGGTCCGGCTCCCCTTCAATATGAAGCTCGGCTCTTACTTTGCCGTTCACCTGGACTGCCATTTTTCTTGTTTCCGAACCAATTTTTGAAGGATCAAACTGCGGCCATGCCTCAAGATGAATTGATTTTTTGTTTCCGAGCTCTGCCCATAATTCCTCAGCAGCATGAGGGGCAAACGGGGCTAGTAATTTGAGAAATTCCTGCCAGATCGACTGGCAAACTTCTGCTGCTTTTTCAAATTCATTGAGAAGTATCATCAAGCCTGATACACAAGTATTGAATCGCATTGCTTCAATGTCTTCGCTGACTTTCTTTATTGTTCTGTGAAGAGCGCTCTCTGCTGATTTATCAGAAGTACTATTTTTTACATTTATTCTTTCCTGCATTTTCCAAACTCGTTCGATGAATCTTCTTACTCCTACAATACTATCTGTAGACCATACTACATGCTGATCGAATGGTCCCATAAACATTTCATAGAGACGAAGACTGTCGGCACCGTAGATTTCAATTATCTTATCTGGGTTAACTACATTTCCTTTCGATTTTGACATTTTTTCCCCACCTTCCGCCAAAATCAATCCTTGAGAAGTTCTTTTTTGATACGGTTCTGAAGTAGGTACCAATCCGAGATCAAAAAGAAATTTATGCCAGAAGCGAGAGTAAAGCAAGTGTAGAGTGGTATGCTCCATTCCCCCGTTATACCAGTCCACCGGAGTCCAATAATCAAGTTTTGAGCGATCCGCAAATGCCTTTTTGTTCTTTGGGTCTACATAACGAAGATAATACCAGCTTGAGCCCGCCCAGTTTGGCATTGTGTCGGTCTCACGTTTTGCAGGACCTTTACAGCTTGGACATTTTACGTTCACCCATTTGGTAATGAGAGCTAGGGGAGATTCTCCAGTGTCAGTAGGCTGATAATTCTTTACTGAAGGAAGCTTGACCGGCAACTCTTTCTCGGGAACTGGCACGATGCCGCATTGCGCACAATGAATTACCGGTATAGGCTCTCCCCAATATCGCTGACGAGAAAATACCCAATCTCGAAGTTTATAATTTACTGTTTTTTCTGCATAACCTTTTGTAACCAAATATTCGATGATGTCTTTTCGTACTTCAGACCATTCTCTGCCTTTAAATTCAGCCGGCTCAGTCAGAATTCCATTCTTAACAACAGGCTTTTCAATCCCCAAATACCGCTCCCAGATCAATTTCAGATCAGGACGATTGATGTAATTCAATACTTTCTCCTTTTCAATCCATACTAGTTCATGCAAAGCTTCCTCTTCCTTAGAAATCTCTTTCTTATCTCCATTCTTCAATGTAAAGAAAAGTGGAGTGATATGCGCGAATCGATTGACCTTTTTTACCTTTTGATAAAATTGAGAATGAACAGTTCCACCAAGCTTTTTTACAAATTCAACATTTTTGTAGCCAGTCTCTTCTGTAATCTCCCGTTTGCCAGTATCTTCAGGATTTTCATTACCTTCAATACCTCCAACCACAAAACCTTTCCAGTCTGTAGCTTTCCAATTCAAACAAAGATATTTTTCTTCGGACCAATGCTTGATCACGCATACTACGGCGTTTCTTTCTTCAAGAGGAAGCTCGGGCCTGACCGCATCTTCATCATCTTTTCGAGCAAACAAAGGCTCTGCAACCTCATGCAAAGGTAAATTATATTTTTTAGCAAAAGCAAAATCGCGATCATCATGAGCGCTGCAGTTCACTATTCCC
>JARIHA010000192.1 GCA_029288475.1 Candidatus Tayloriibacteriota bacterium
GAGTACTCAAGTTCAAGGCCTGTTGAAAGTCCACGACCCAGGGTGGATATTTTTATCTGATATTTTTTGATGAGAGGCGAAAGAGTAGCTACTAGAAATTCCTGAGTGTTTTCTCCTTCAGGGGTCAGATTGAGGGCGATGATGATTTCTTTTAGTCCATTGTTCTGAGCTCGTTTTTCAATGAGGGCAATGAGTTCGCGAAGGCGAATGCGGCCCTCAGGATTTTTTTCAAGAATAGGAACTGAACCTCCAAGAACAAAATACTTTCCGGTATAGGTATGGCTCTTTTCAATATTTTCATAATCAACGTCTCGACTTACTACTAGAAGGATTTCACTTGTGCGATTTGGATCGCGACAGATGAGACATTCTGATTCATTCTTTAGTCCGAGCGGAAAAAAGCGCTGGCAGGAAGCACAGATAGTAATGCTCTTGCCGAGCTCAATGACAAGCTTTGAAAGTGAGTTGCGGTAGCCCTCTGATTGGCCAAGGAGAAAATACACGAAGCGTTTTGCTTGCCGTGGGCCAATGCCTGGAAACTGCCTGAAATGATCGATAAGTTTGCCGATTACATCCATGCCTTACAGTATATGAAATTTTACTGAGGAAGGCGAGCTTCGCGTTTACTCGAGAATAAAAAAAGCCATCCGAAGATGGCTGCGTGGTAAAGATCGATACGTATAGCGGATTAACGAAGGTGCCTGGAAGTAGGATTGAGCTTCACGCTCCGTTTTCGCTGTCCGGTAATTTCTTTTTCCCCGACCTCTTGGTCTGCAATAATTCTGAGCAAAACGTCATTACTGACGTCGACGTAGTAAGGGCCGCCTACCAGTATTTCCAATGGCTCTAGGTGCTTGTATTTCTTTATAAATCTAGCATTCGATGGCAGCTTTTTGTAAGCGGTGTAAAGTTCTATCACCAACCTATGGCATTCGTCGTGGG
The DNA here is from genome assembly GCA_029288475.1 of Candidatus Tayloriibacteriota bacterium. Classification (GTDB taxonomy): domain Bacteria; phylum Patescibacteriota; class Minisyncoccia; order Phycocordibacterales; family JARIHA01; genus JARIHA01. The sequence goes on from JARIHA010000192.1 coordinate 943, forward strand.
CTGTTGATTCGAGCTTGTTATCCATGAGCCAGGAATGAAGAGCATATACATATGCGTCGACTTCGAAACTGCAAAAGCACATCTTCTTGAAAAACAGCGTCAACATTATTACTGTAATCAAGATGATAGCGTAACCGGTCAGTATTTTAAGATCCATGATTCCTTTGTTTGATGCCGGGAGGGCAAGTGTTTCCTCGAAACAGTTTAGGCGAAATAGCAAGAAACGTCAACCATTGTTGATGTTTCTTGATTAAAAACCTCCCATGTCGTCAGTAGCAACATTCATACCGCTGTAGTCTGCTTTGTCCATATTTAGAAAAGTTGCTTTTTGGGCGTCAAAATAGAGTTCTGCTTTTCCGGTAGGACCGTTTCGATGCTTCTCGATCATGATCTCGGCGATGTTTGGCCTGCTTGAGTCTTGATTGACCTTGTCTTCACGGTGAATGAACATTACGACGTCGGCATCCTGTTCAATAGATCCTGAGTCTCGAAGGTCAGAGAGGCGAGGGCGTCCTCCGCGCTGTTCAACGGCTCGGGAAAGCTGGGAGAGAGCAAGTACGGGCACTTCAAGCTCTCGGGCAAGATGTTTGAGGGAACGAGAAATTTCTGTTACCTGCTGAACAACGTTATCAGAATTTCTTGACTGGGTCGGCACCATAAGCTGTAGGTAATCGACAACAATAAGACCAAGTCCTTTCTCTTTCTTCAGTCTACGTGCCACGGAACGCATTTTTAGGATGTTGTTTCCAGGCTGGTCGTCTATGAAAATAGGAGCTTTCGAAAGCTTATCAAGCGAGTCTCGTATTTTATCAAAATCGCTTTCAAGGGAAAGTTTACCAGTACGCAGTTTCCATGCGTCTACACGAGCTTCTGCGGCGAGCATACGGTCTACAAGCTGTTGGGAACTCATTTCAAGAGAGAAGATGCAGGTAGGAACTTTGCTCTCTATTGATGCCTGTCGGGCAATATCAAGCGCAAGGGAAGTCTTTCCCATAGAAGGTCGGGCGGCAAGAATAATAAGGTCAGATTTTTGCAGTCCTGCGAGCTTGTTGTCGAGCTCTCTAAAGCCTGTTGGTACGCCGCGCATTTCATCTTTTGATTTATGAAGCTTATCAAGGCGTTCCCAGGCTTCACCGAGAGCATCTTTGAGCTCAAGAAATTTATTGGTTCCCACCGCATTGGTAACCTCGTACATTTTCTTTTCTGCCTTATCCAAAAGCTCGTCGAGATCTGTTGCCTCATCGTATCCAAGCTGGGCGATATAATCTGATGCCTCGATGAGATTTCGCATCGTATGTTTGGTGCGAACAATATTTGCATAATGAAGAATATTTGAAGAAGAAGGTACAAAATTTACTAGTTCTGCTAGATAGCTCGAACCGCCGACTTGATCAAGCAGGTTTGTTTCACTCAGTCTTGCGGAAAGAGAAAGTAAATCGAGGGGAATGTTCTTTTGAAAAAGTTCAAACATCGTACGATAAATAATGCGATGGCGTTCGCCATAAAACATTACCGGAGTGGTGCTGTCTAAAACATCATTGATTGATTCCGGGCGCAGCATGATAGAACCGAGAAGAGCTTTCTCGGAATCAATATTTTGCGGAGGGATGCGCAGATTGGGTTTGTTGATCGATGGGTTTGATGTTCTTGCCATTTGTTGATTCTAACATCCCGTCAAGATAAGGGACATAGTAAAAAAGGGTGTAAGCTGTGGTTAACGTGGGGAAAACCTCCCTCTAAATAATTTGTTTCCTCAACCACAAGCTAAGAGTGAGGGTATTGGAAACAAATTATTTAGAGGGAGGTTTTTTAGACAGTTTAGAGTGAGGGCTTCGAAAGTGTTTTATTGTGAACCTGTATTGATTAAGTTGGGGATAAATGTTATGGTTTTTACAGTTTAAACCTTAGCAATTCAATTGTTGGTCAAAAAACTCTCATATGAATATTGAAAAAAGAATAGCGGTTGCTTGTTTCTCCGGTTCTGTTGTTGGCGGGCTCCTTGCGCACCAATTCAAGCAGTTTTGGCTGATTGGGGTTCTGCTCGGAGCTTGTGTTTCCTACTCGAGCTTTCGATTCAAAGAGATCATTATGGAATTTAAGACGGCGTGGGCGAATGCCTGGCTTGAATTGAACGAGCCGCTGGTACTGTTTACCTGGGAAGAATTCAAGAATGTCGTAACGGCGATGGCGATATGGTCAGCTCCATTCCTGCTGGCCTATCTTCTTGTGTTTTCCTGGTTTCTTCCTTGTACTTATTTTGTCTTATTTGAGACCGATCTAAAAAAGATTGATCTGCTCATGCTCAGTTTCTACATTACCATTCCCTGCACCATTCTCATTTTTTTGGCATTGGCTACTCCTTCAAAGTCGAACGGAGAACGAGCACCTGAGAACCGACTGCTGAAACTTTCTTGGTTTTGGCTTTTGAATGGAAGTAGCTTGGGAGTAACTTTTTTCATCTTCAGGATGGTATTCTTAGGAGTTTTCTTGGGAACGAAGAATATCCCTTTTGCCATTAGGTTTCTTTGTAAGGTGATTGGAAAAAC
>JARIHA010000049.1 GCA_029288475.1 Candidatus Tayloriibacteriota bacterium
GCTGGCAGATTCAGAAGCGATAGCTTCAAGTTTTTGAACTCGTTCAAGAAGGTCTTGGTTTACAATCGCGTATTCATTTTTTGTTTCAGAGAGCTGTTCCAGGCGCTTATTGGACCATGCCACCTCCATGCCTATTTCAAAGCAAACGAAGAGGCTAAATACCGCGACAATGACACCGAGAAGTTTGTGATCGCGGAAATAGGAAAAAAACAGGCCAAAGAAAAACGCAACAAGAAGGGCGGTGATTACGAAGACAATTTGCCAATTATTCATAGGATTTTCAGTAGTATATGTTTGTTTACAAAGTGCTTGTATTAGGGTGTTATCAGAAATAGCTCTTCTGCAGACGTTATGCACAATTTTTTCTTTCATTTGTTGCTATACTTAGCTCGTCAGCGTTCGTTGAAATAAATAAACCTCAACCGAAAGGTCATTATGAATACATCTACAGTCAGCCCTCGGAAGGTTGAGGAGAAATTCTCACCTTTGAAATTTGCCGTGATCATAACCTTAAGCGTGACAGGAGTCATTTTCTTGTCGCGTTGGTGCTTGCTCAAGACTGCTCCGTACATTTGGACGGTCCAGATCAAAAGCGTTTGGTGGAAATACCTTCTGATCTTTTTTGTGTCACAGTTCAGAAATTGTCATGCAGAGTGGTTCTTTCATAGATACGTTCTTCATGCGCCATTGGTGCCTTTTCTCAGGCTGCTTTTTGTGAAGCATCACTGGATCCATCACATCAGCCACACGAATGTAATTCCTTTGCCGAAAGGGTGGAAAAACGAATATCCCATCATTAATGAAGCGCAATACGAAGCATCGTATTTCCCTTGGTGGACGTACTTCGGATTCTTTGGCTTTGCATCGGGGATTATTGCCTTTGCGCAATTCATCTTACCGACCTTTCCGATCGTTCTGGTGGAGATCTTTTCCATCGCTTGGTCGCTCGTTGTCTACGAGATCCTTCACATGATCTGGCATTTTCCAGAAGAATGGTGGAAATCCGCCATCAATCGCTTTGGGAAAGTCGCCGAAGTAGTTTACAGCTTTCACCTCTATCACCATGCCCACATTAAAGGCAGTCCATTTAAAGCAAATGAAGCCATCAGCGGTTTTGTCTGCGGCCTGCCTCTTGCGGATTTGATGTTTGGAACATGGAAACGGTGCAAGGTGCTGTGGAACGGCGAAAAAGTAGACGTACCCGATCTGGAAGTTCCAGTGCCACACTTTTGGTTCATACGAAAATTAGATGAATTGGCTGAGCAAGCGTTGGAGCGATATGCTCGCCAACGTTCCGCCCGCCGACAGCCTGTTCAAGTGTGAGAATTTTGGTTCATTGGTTGCACCCCCTGGCATTTTGTCAGGGGTCTTTTTTATTTTCCGTTTTCTGTCATATAATACATCCCATGACAAGATTGGTGGAAAAAACCATAAAACCCGACTATTTGATCATTTTGTACTACAAATACGTAGCCATTGATCAGCCAGAAACGCTTGCAGAGACGCAGAAAGCTCTTTGTAGCAGCCTTAATTTGAAAGGAAGGATCATTATTTCCTCTGAGGGTATCAACGGCACGTTAGAGGGAAGTGTTCAGGATGTAGAACAGTATTGTAAGAAAATTACTGAAGATGTTCGTTTTGCTGATATGCAGTTTAAGCGAAGTGTCGGCATCGGAAATGCCTTTCCAAAGCTTTCGGTAAAAGCAAGAAAAGAAATCGTCAGTGCTCATCTTGGAGGTGAAGATGTTAATCCTGCCGAATTGACCGCGACCCATCTCTCACCCGACCAGCTCCAATCATGGTTTGAACAAGGGAAAGAATTTGCCATTGTGGATATGAGAAATGATTATGAACAGGAAGTAGGACATTTCAAAGGTTCTATCATGTCAGGCATGAAGAATTTCAGAGATCTTCCTGAAACTGCAAAAAAAATTGATAACTTAAAAGATAAACCTGTCCTCACGGTATGCACCGGAGGTGTTCGATGTGAGAAGGCTTCTGGGTATTTATTAAAGAAAGGCTTTAAAAATGTATATCAGCTGGACGGTGGAATCGTATCTTATATGGAAAAATATCCAGGAAAGAACTTTCTTGGCTCATTGTATGTATTCGACGGGCGAGTAACCGTGCACTTTGATTCTTCCGAAAATCACACGGTGGTTGGAAAATGTGCTTTATGTGGCGATTCTTCAGAACGTTACATTGATTGCAGAATAGACAGTTGTCACTATCAGTTTATTTGTTGTACGAACTGTTCAGACGAAGAAGGAAAGGCATTTTGCGAAAGATGCATAGCAAAAGGAGAAAAGAATACCTCCTCCAATATCAGCCGACAGGTCGCCTAGAGTATCGTTTAAATCTCCACCGTGAAAAAGGTGGTAAAGGGTGGTGTATCTATGGATAGCGTATACGCTCGATGCTCTTTCTGCCAATTCCCATAGAATGCCAATGAGGGACACACAACCTACAAGCAGAAGCACTTTCTTATAGACAGGCATTGTTTTGAGCTCTGGCTGAAAAGTCAGCATGAAGAACCAGCCGAGAATCATTCCGCCGATTACGTGGTAGAGCTTATCTATTGAGTGAAATATTGAGTAAATACGGAAATGTTCTGACACAGTGGTGGCAATAAAAAAGAGAACCAATGCCGCAAGGATGGGAAGAAGGTATTTTTTCACTGGCTTATAGTAACACAATTTCCTTGTTTTCAAGCCACCATCCAATTGCAAAAAGTACTATTCCCAGCACTACATGAAGCCAGTTGTCAGCTGAATTTGCGTTTATAAATCCAAGGATTGGCAGACTGATAAAACCAAGAATTGCAAGTAAAAGATATAGAATACCGAAGATTTTCATGGTTATCGCTACGTTTTTTACAGAAACGTATGCAACAATGAGAAAGATGACTCCGCTTAGCAGGTGAATAATATTGTGAATTGTATCAGTCAAAAAGAAACCGTTCGCACCTACGATGCCTGTGCCGATCATTCCTAAGATACCAAAGAGGATAAATAGTACGCCTAAAATAATGCTTATTTTTTTTGACATGATGATATAGTTTGAATAAGTAATAAAATTATACCACAATAGATGTGCAAGTGAAGTCATCTGGGGATAGTGCATACATAATAAATCAAGGTAGAATAAGGGTATGCAAAATTACCCCGTTACGTTTGTGATCTTTGGCGCAACCGGAGATCTCTCTGAAAAGAAACTTTTCCCCGCATTGTTTGGCCTTTACAAGAAAAAGCTTTTGCCTCAGCATTTCAAGATCGTTGGTTTTGCGCGAAGGCCTTTTACTGACGAAGCGTTTAGGGAACTCATTAAACCCG
>JARIHA010000095.1 GCA_029288475.1 Candidatus Tayloriibacteriota bacterium
GTGAAGCTCCGCAAGAAACAGCACCTCCTCCTGTCAGGTCCGAACGGCATAGGGAAGTCGACGCTGCTCGAGAAGATCGTTGGAAGTCGTAACGTCGATAGCTTGGGGGCTATCGACGCGAATCGCCTTCGCGATTCGGGCACCAAGATCACCGACGGCGTTCGCGTCGGGTACTACCGCCAGGATTTCTCGATGATGGATTTTAATGACACGGTTTATCAGTCTCTGGAAAAGATCATCCGCTCCGTCGATGGCCGCTTGATCGAAACCGAGCTTCGCGCTGTGGCCGCCTCGTTCCTCATCGGTGCTGACGCCATCCATACGCGCATCGGCTCGCTCTCCGAAGGCCAGAAAGGGCTCGTTGCCTTCGCGCGCCTGGTCCTGCAGAGGCCGGGACTTTTGATCCTCGATGAGCCGACCAACCATATCAATTTCCGCCATTTGCCTGTGATCGCCAAGGCTTTGGACAAGTATGAGGGTGCGATGATTCTGGTGAGCCACGTGCCTGAATTCGTGAAGCAGATTAGGATTGATGAGGTGATGGAGATGGGGAGGTAAGCTTCACTTTTTTAGGAAAAGGCGTACACTTACCTCAACTTAAAATTACTATGTCAGCAACTCGATTAAAAGCCAAAATTGAGATCCTTCAATCAGAAAAGGAAGCTCTAAATAGTGAGAAAGCGAATCTCCTTTCTAAAAGTGAAGCAGATAAAAAGGAATTTGAGGATAAGCTTAATATTGCGAAAGAGGAGTATGATGAAAAATTACAAGTCATAGAAAGTGAAAATGAAACAGAAGTCGAAGCTCTTGAGGAGAAAATCCAATCTCTCACTAAGGAAAATAAGGATAAGCAACACAAAATCGATAGTAGAGAAATAAAGAAATTAGCAGAAGCGTACCGTGAACAGGAGCACGCAAATATCAATGACACCACAGCTTGGTTTAAAAAACTTTTATGGAGCGGGTTATGCTTACTTATTTGGACAGTATTTTGTTTATTTATAACCCATGGTGAATCCTGGACTGAGTCAGTAAAATACTTCGTCGTTGATATTATATTTGTAAGTGCAGTTTGGTTCTGTGGATCACAGTATTCTAATGCCATTAAGCTTCGGGATGATTATGCAAATAGAAAAACTTTAGCTCAATCTTTTCATAACATTCTAAATAACCTAGCTGAGGATGAGCCAATTAGAGATAAATTTATTGAAAAGGCAGTAGGTGTCCTTTGTGCGCCAACTCCTACAGGAGCAAAGGAGCCTATTTTATCGAAAAAAGTTTTGAAGGATACAGCTGAAATAATTGGCGCTGCTGCAGGTCGCTAATTACTTCATTTTGACTTTACTCTTGTTAAAATCGCGCTAGAATAGCGCCATGTCTGATATCTCTGAATTAACTAAGCGAATCATAGCTTTTCGCGATGCTCGAGATTGGAAACAATTTCACACACCTAAAGATACAGCTCTATCTTTGGTTCTTGAGGTTGCAGAGGTGATAGAGCATTTTCAGTGGAAAACTCCTAAAGAGATAGAAGAATATCTTAAAACTAATAAGGGAGATGTTGCGGAAGAACTAGCTGATACTCTGTATTATGTTCTTCTTATGAGTCATGATTTTAATATAGATATTGCTGAAGCACTTGATAAAAAACTCTCAAAGAATGAGAAAAATTATCCTGTTGAAAAAGCAAAGGGGAATCACACTAAATACACAAAGTTATGACTAGATATTTTCTAGCACCCAGAAGTGGTGAAACGTCATATGAAAATTATCTTTCGACTATAAAATATGGCGTT
>JARIHA010000115.1 GCA_029288475.1 Candidatus Tayloriibacteriota bacterium
AAGGGTCACAACATCTTGACAATCTAGTCAAGTTAGGTGTACGATACAGTTCAGACGTACGAATTCCTCCACTGGTTCCGAGTGTTTCGGGGCTGGTACGTACGATTCAGACAGTGCAATTAAACAAGCAGTTCAGAAGAAAAAAGGAAAAGTTAGAGTATGGCAAAGACAATGTTACGGTTTCCTGGAATATCAAGAGCTTCCGGTCAGACTTCCACTGAAACTCAAACTCCTCCGGTTCCCCCGCCTGCGTTTTTGAGTGACCCTGGTGTCGTTTACGTCAATGGCCCAGAGGGAAAAGTTCACACCGAGCCTCGGACGGCCGCGCAAGTGAGAGCAGACAACCAAGCGGAGCGCGAAAAAATGGCTCGCTGGCCCTGACCTGAGAGTTGGTTTTAATAAAGGGTTCCTCGTATGGCCGAGGGACCCTGTTTTTTTTATTTTTCTTTTCACCTTTGTTGAGCATTACTTTATCCACACATTTGCTATAATGATGTCATAAAAGTATGGATGAAAATAAAGTAACATATTTCGCTCAGACGGATTCCCGAAATAAGAAGACTCCTTTTGGTATTAGGCGAAAGGATCGGTCAAAGCATACTTACGTCATTGGAAAGACAGGTATGGGTAAGTCTACCTTGCTTGAAAATATGGCCATTCAGGATATTCAGAACGGTGAGGGTATGGCATTCATAGATCCTCACGGAAAAACAGCCGAGCTTTTGCTCGAGTATATTCCAGAAAATCGTATCAAAGACGTACTTTATTTCGCACCTTTCGATATGGAGTATCCAATTTCTTTCAATGTGATGGAAGATGTAGGTCCTGATAAGCGTCACTTGGTGGCAAACGGCCTGATGAGCACTTTTGAGAAGATCTGGGTTGACGCATGGTCTGCTCGTATGGCCTACATCCTCAACAATACTATTCTCGCACTTTTGGAATTTCCTGGCTCGACGCTCTTGAGCGTCAATAGAATGCTTTCGGATAAAGATTACCGCAAGAAGGTGGTAGAGAACGTCACTGACCCTTCAGTAAAGTCTTTTTGGATTGATGAGTTTGGAAAGTATACGGAAAAGTTTGCAGCTGAGGCTACCCCTGCTATTCAGAACAAAGTGGGACAGTTTACCTCAAACCCGCTCATTAGAAACATCATCGGTCAACCGAAATCTACATTTGATATACGAAAGATGATGGATGAGCGAAAGATTTTAATCGTTAACCTTTCAAAAGGACGAGTGGGAGAAGGAAATGCCAATTTGCTCGGAAGCATGCTCATTACAAAGATCTATCTTGCTGCAATGTCGCGAGCTGATATTTCAGAAAGTGATCTCAAAAAATTGCCAAACTTCTATCTTTATGTGGACGAGTTTCAGTCTTTTGCGAACAAATCCTTCGCAGACATTCTTTCAGAGGCGCGAAAGTATAAACTAAATCTGACTATTGCTCATCAGTACATTGAGCAAATGGAAGAAGAGGTGAGAGCGGCCGTTTTCGGTAACGTTGGTACGATGATTACTTTCCGCGTCGGTGCGTATGACGCTGAAGTGCTAGAGAAAGAATTTGCTCCGCAATTTACGGCGGAGGATTTGGTGAACCTTGGCTTTATTCAGATCTATCTTAAGCTCATGATCGATGGGGTAAGTTCCCAACCTTTTTCCGCGACTACTTTGCCACCGATAGCTTTGCCACCAAAAACATTCAAGGAACAGATCGTAGACAGTTCCCGAAGTCAGTTTGGCCAGACTCGCGCAAGGGTAGAGGAAGAGATCAAGCTTTGGCATGAATCTTCTCGCACGGCTCCACCGGTTAAGAAGCCGACTACTCCTCGTGAAATGATGGAGACGATGAGTGCACCTGGTCCAGCTCCAGTAAGCGCTCCTATTGCAGCAACGGCTAGTTTTTCTGGAGGTATGACGCGAGATGTGAAAGAGAATAGATCATCTCAACAAAATTATCAGGCTCCTTCACAGCATTCAGCACAACCCTTCGTTCGTCCTCAGGCTTCATTGTCACAACCTTCACAGGTAACACAGCCTCAGCAAACGCGTCCTGTTCATTCTTCCTCTTCTCATGTTCCAAATCAGAATACTTCTTCATCTTTTAAGGCGCCATCCGGTTCTGGCGGTTCCGGTTCAGTTATCCAGCCTATTCAGCAGGCGGTAAAACCTATTTCTCTTAATGATCTTAAGTCGCCAGCAACTATAAATCCGCTCAATTCTGAAAAGTCTAAAAAAGAGAGATCAGCTGAGAATGTGTCCGCACTTAAGGAAGCATTGGCTGCCGTGATGAAAACTTCTCCTAATTCATCAAATAATCAAAGTCAGTCTGAATCCAAATCCGCGCAAGCCGCAAAACCAATTTCTGCTTCATCTTCTCCTACATCCGCTGTACCAAATGACGAAGTAAAAAAGTCTGCCCCTAATTCCACTCCCAATGAGGCCAAAAGTCCCGGGCCCGCTCCGAATGGAACGGAACGGCCGAGGCTCTCGGAAGTTCCGAGGGAAGTTCTGGAAAAATTACTAGAGGTTTCTAAAGAAGAATAACATGAGAAAATTAACCATAATTCTCATGTTTTTCTTTTTTATGCCTGTCTTGGCGCATGCACAGCTTCAACTTTCTGAAGTGATGTACGACAGTCCGGGCACTGATACCGGTAGAGAATGGGTTGAGGTATATAACTCTACCGTGCAAGACGTGGATCTTTCTGATTGGACTTTTTTTCAAGGTGGCACAAATCATAAAATAAGTTCACTTGCTTCCAGTACTCCCGCAGTATTAAAAGGAAGTAGTTATGCAATTATCGCGAGTGATAGCAGTAAATTCTTTATTGACTGGCCTCATTATACGGGTATTATTTTTCACAGTGCTTTTTCGTTGAAAAATACAGGAGAAACTATTTCTCTCAGTAATAAAGGTCAGCAAGTAGATCAGTATACAATTGATCCAGCAATAGGCGCTCAAGGAGACGGCAATTCCTTACAGAAGCTCAATGGCCTCTGGGTAGGCGCCGCACCTACTCCTGGCGCGGCGAATAGGGTAAGCCAAGGAGCAGTTCAAAATCCGAATCCTGAATCATCGGGAACTGATCCTTCGCCGAGCACCACTAATAATCCTGTGGTGGCAGCTTCAACGGCTGAAACTCAAACATCATCTAATGGGACCAGTATTGTGTTCAAGCAATATCCAGTTGATCCTCAAATATTTTGTACTATGTCAGTTTCAAATAGTCCGGTAGTCGGAGTTGCAGTAAAGTTTTCGGGAGAATCGTGGGGGCTTCAAAAAGAGCCATTGGCAAATGCTAGATATATTTGGAATTTCGGTGATGGTTCAACAGCAGAAGGGAAAAGCGCCTTTCATACGTATCGAGAGGAAGGAACCTATTTCGCTGTCTTGAGTGTCGGTGCGGGTGAATATTCAGCATCAAGTAATCTAAAAATTGATATAGTAAAGCCGCAGATTGAAATTAGTAAAGTTCTTGTGGGGGAAGCAGGTTTTGTAGAAGTAAAAAATGGCTCTTCTCAGGATATTGATATTTCAGGCTTTTCACTGCGCTCAGGCGGCAATTCTTTTTATTTCCCCTTATCGAGTGTAGTTGTCGCAGGGCAATCTTTGCGTTTTTATCAGGAGACGTTGGGATTTAAGCCAATAAGTCAGGTTACTCTATTTTATCCTAACGGCGTTCAATTGGATGCTTACTCAGAGGGTCAAAATGAAAATCTGGGGGTAAAAGTAATAAATGATCCTGAAACAATTACAGCAAGCACAACAAATACCATAAGGGTCAGTAAGCAATCAAAAACAAAAACAACAAAAGTTGCACTGTCTTCTAAGTCAAAAAATATAGTGAAGTCAAATTCTATAGGGGAGCAAAGCGACAAGCCGGAAGATGCACTTTCTACCAGTTCTTCTTCGGCGGAATTAGTGCTCAACGAGGCGGCGGCAATTGAAGCGAACCAGACTGGTTGGAATCATTTGCCATGGCCGTTTATTGTCGGAGGTGTGCTTATTGTCCTGATCATTTCACTTCTCTACTGGAAAAGAAGCCAGTTTTAGAATACTATGAAGGGAATGAAACGAATACTTATTTTTTCTCTGGCGTATTATCCTCGCTTTGTTGGTGGAGCGGAGGTTGCTATTAAGGAAATTACCGATCGTATTCCAGCTCAGGATATTGAGTTTGATATGATCACCTTGCGCTTTGATCGAAACCTGCCAATCACTGAAAAAATAGGAAATGTTACCATCCATCGCATTGGCTTCTCAAAGATAAATCCAAGCGATGATGATCTTCTCCGGTTTCCTCTTTATCTCGCGAAAGTTTTTTATGCCCCATTGGCATTTTGGAAAGCTGTTCGTCTCGATAGAAAAAGGAGATACGATGCGTTGTGGTCTATGATGTCTTATATGGGTTTTCCTGCACTTTTTTTCATTAAGCTTTATCGAAAGATTCCTTTTGTCTTAAGTCTTCAGGAAGGCGACTCTCTTGATCAGGTTGTTGGAAGAAAAAGGATACGATCGGTCTCTGGGCTGTATCGTTCGGTCTTTAAAAAGGCCACGGTAGTACAAACCATTTCTCGATACCTTGCGGATTTTGCCGAAAAGATGGGGCACGCAAAAGATGTTGAGGTGGTACCAAATGGCGTGGATCTCGACATTTTCTCACAACGGCTTACCGATACAGAGTCCTTTGCCCTCAAATCCAAGCTTAATAAAAAATATACTGATACATTTCTCATTACTACTTCACGACTTGTACCAAAAAATGCAGTCAATGACATCATCATGGCACTGACTTATCTTCCTGTTGAAGTTAAGCTTCTCATTCTTGGCAATGGTTTTCAGGAAAACGAACTCAAAGAACTTGTTTTGAAGGAAGGATTGCAGGACAGGGTGCATTTCTTGGGATATGTACCGTACAAGAATATCCCCCCGTATTTAAATGTTTCAGATATTTTTATTCGTCCCTCTCTTTCAGAGGGTTTTGGTAATTCTTTTGTGGAGGCCATGGCTGCGGAAATTCCGGTCATCGCTACTCCTGTCGGAGGTATTGTGGACTTTCTGTACGACAAGAAGACGGGTCTTTTTTGCAATGTTCATGATCCAAAAAGCATTGCAAAGGCGGTAGAAAAGATTTTGTCTAATTTTGATCTGAGAAATACGCTGGTTTTGAATGCGAAGAAGATGGTGGGCGAGCGTTATAGTTGGGACCTTGTTGCCCAAAAAATGCGCGAGAACGTGTTTGATAAAGTACTCAAAGAGCGATAGAATAAGCCAATTATGAAGCTGTTTATTGCGACAGGTATCTATCCGCCCGATATTGGCGGTCCGGCGACGTATTCGAAGCTTCTTTTTGATGAATTGCCAAAGCG
>JARIHA010000013.1 GCA_029288475.1 Candidatus Tayloriibacteriota bacterium
AAATTTAAGCTACTGTTGAACAATGAAAAAAGACATATTTTTGAGGGTAAATGTGGCTCTTATTGCTACAGTTTTATCTTTGACCGCTTTCTCCAGTTTGGTCTCTGCGCAGGCTATTACGGCTGGTGGCGATCCGCGAAAATTCGGCTCTACGGTTGAACTTCATGTTATGGATAACGGGCATGTAAAAATTGAAGGTGCTCAGATAGACAAGATCGCTGGCAGTACTTTTTATACCAAAATCTACTGGGGTCAAACTTCTTTAAGAATTACCGTAAGAACAAATGCTTCAACTGTATTTACTAAACACTATGGTGGAACTATGCCGCTTTCTGATGTTGCCGAAGGTGATTTTATAAGCCTTGAAGGCGATTTTTATACTGGCTCAAGTGTGCTCGATGTTACGGCTAGTAGCGTAAAGGACTGGTCAGCTCAGAAAGAAAGCGATACTTTTACTGGTACCATTTCTGCAGTTACGGCCACTACGCCACCTGGCTTTATTCTGAGCCGCATAGGTCAGCCGCAAGTGATCGTAATGGTCTCTCCTACAACGCAGATCACTCGTGGAAATATCAGTTCTGCAACTCTTGCGGCGGGCGATACGGTGCTTTCGGTAATTGGTACTTTTGATCATCTCAATAATACGTTGGCTGCGGATTCTGTAAAATTGTATCAAGACATGAGTGTCTTTGCTCCGAGAAATTTTGAAGGAAAAATCGTATCAGTTTCTGGAACCAGCCTGCCTGTTCAAGTTGTATTTTCAACAACTGAAAATGGAAAAATGAAGCAATACACGGCTGTGATACCTGCTAATGCAAGCGTTTTAAACGCTAAACGCATTCCTGCAAGCATCGGACGCTTTTTGGTGGGCGATTCTATTCGTATTTATGGTGCTATTAGAGAAACCAGTCAGATGACTGTAGATGCGCAGATAATTCGTAATCTTAATCTGTAGACTTCTAGCGGTAAACAGACATTTTCATTAAGATTTGATTCTTTATTAAAACACCCTTTAGGCACAGGGTGTTTTACTTATGGTATTAGAAATTTAAGCAATACCATATGTCAAAATGCAAAAGTTTGAGAGAGTTAACAGACAGCATAGTTCTTATTGGTACTTTTTCTTCCGATAATGAAGGGGAAAAAGTGGTTCGGGTGTTCGGTACTGGTTTTATTTTCAATGAAAAATATGTAATTAGCTCCCACCAGACATATGCAAATTTGGAAGAACATATTGGAGCAGAAAAAATATCAGACGGAATTAAAGTTTTTAATCTATTTGGCAATGAAAGAGACGGGGATATCGGGCTTCATTATATTGATAATGACGAAGGTAGAGATGTATCGGTCTTTGAGATTAATAATTCTGTGCATGGGGAAGGCGAACAGGAAGTGGAACCTGTTGAAACAGAGCAGATACAACAGACAGAGGAAGATCCATTCTGATCATTACAAATAGGGCATTTATTTGTTACAATTATACTCAAGTACGTTTGGCATTGTTCAAATGAAATCAACCATAATTGGAACTTCTGTTTTATTTGTCCTCATTGGAGTTTTGACTTGGTTTGGAAATTCTCAAATTCAGCAAGGTGATTTTGATTTGATGTATGCACAGGAATTTGCCGGGAGTATCCATCGTGGGACAGAGCCACTGACCATTATTTCCGTTGGAGATATAATGCTTGGTCGCAATGTAGAGGTTCTTCGTCAAAAAAATGGTGACGATTATCCTTTTCTTAAAATCGCGGATTTTTTCAAGTCTGCGGATATGGTAACTGCGAATCTCGAAGGTCCTATTCCATTAGTGCATATGCAAACCCCTTCCGGTTCTACTCGATTTTCATTTCAAGATTCCGCACCGGCGCTATTGCAGGAAAATAATATAAAAATGGTTTCTTTAGCTAATAATCATACGTTTGATTATGGTGAAAGCGGTTACGATAATACGGCATCATTATTGGGAAAAGACAGCATACTGGTGAGCGGCCATCCTAAAAGTGTAGATAATCGGGCAGTAGCCACAGCAGAAATCAATGGAGAGAAAATTTCATTTATCTCCTTTAATACTATTTATAATCCTGCATTCGATCTTGCAAAAGCCGTTAGTATTGTTTCTGATACGAAAAGTCGTGAGCAATCTACGATTATTATAAACATCCATTGGGGAATCGAATACGCGACTACTTCAAGTAAAATGCAAAAGGACATTGGACATGCTTTGGTAGATGCAGGTGCCGATATTATTATTGGTTCCCATCCTCATGTGGTTGAAGAAATGGAAATCTATAAAGGAAAACCGATTTTCTATTCTCTTGGAAATGCCGTTTTTGATCAGTATTTTTCTACCGAAACTCAGCATGGCCTAGCGGTTGAAACTACATTAGCAAAAAAATCAATCGCTCTTCATTTATTTCCATTCCTGAGTAATAAAAGCCAACCTGAAGTTTTACAGGGTACAGATAGAAGCGACTGGCTTACTGATTTTGCCGCCAAAAGTGACCCAGTTTATCAGTCTCAGATCGAAAAGGGAGCAATAGTATTGCCGAGATTTCCTAATGAGGTAGGGACGAACGCAAGTACCTCAACAAGTAACTAAAAAGGTAGTTTTTGAGCCATAGTAGAGGATATTTTAGATTGACATTTTGCCTATTTTTTGATACAAATACCATCGGCAGTTCTTCAAATTAAGAAGAAGTATGCTTGAAATTTCAGCACACTAAACCAGTAAAGGAAAGGTAAATTCTGAAAAAACGACATCATAAAAACGTCGCTAGCGTCCCAAAGTTGGTTGTCCAACCGAGACCCTTGGGCGTGATCAGTCTGATCGGCCCTCCTGGCTGCGGAAAGTCCAAATTGATCGAAGGTCTCCGTCATCATGGTTACCGCCCTCTTTCGATCAGTCAGGCCATCCGTGATACCCCGGGACTCCCTCCTAGTTGGAGAGTGAAAATAAAGGAATGCCAAGAAGATGGCTTCCTAGTCCCTGATCACATCATGAGCCTTGTTTTTAACTGGGCTCTGAATGAAGAGCGTCAAAAAAGGGGTTTGAATGGTCTCGTTATAGACGGTGCCACTCGCAAAATCATTCACGCAGAGCAAGTCTTGTATTTATGTGGGGCGGATGACCAGCATGTTGTTAATGCATTCATCGATCTCGACCCGTTAATCTGCCGTGAAAGGATAATTGAGCGCCTGGCCAGTGATCGGCGTGAAGGCAGGGCTCGTCTGGACGATTCTAGCGAAACTTCAATTGCAAATCGCTTCGTCGAGTATGGTGTTCACACTCTTCCAACGGTTGATTTTCTTCGGGATAGTGGAACACTTCACGCAAGATCCTGCCGGTTTATCACCATTCCCGGGACTTATGATCCTGCCCAGAAGCTTTCTCATTTGCTTGCCGAAATGGGTCTCGAGGACTTGCAAGTCAACGCACACTCTGCCGACCGCAACAGCAAGAAGGTCGCGGCCTGAATCAGTCGGTTAGTTTTTATACGCCAAGGGCGCAGATTACAAAGTCTGCGCTTTTTTTATTGTGTATTTGTCACTAACTTCGGACTATAATTCGCTTGAACGCCGCTTTAAATTATCTCAAAATCTTTCCACCAATTTTGTGTAGGAGCTTTTTTGATGACTTCAAGTATTTCATCGTGATTGTCCATAATCCTATAGAGGTTTACATCTTCAGGGCTGATCGCTTCGTGGATCCTTAGGAGGTTGTTTTTTATAAACTCATCGAGTGGCTGCCAGAAGTCTTTTCCGAGAAGGATAATTGGGACAGGGGGGATTTTCTTGGTTTGAATAAGTGTGATGATGTCAAAAAATTCATCGAGTGTTCCAAAACCTCCTGGAGAAAAGATGTAGGCTTCAGCCGCGAAGGTCATTATTGTTTTCCGCACAAAGAAATATGCAAAATCTGCAGAATCTTTCACGTAAGGATTTTGAGACTGTTCGCGGGGAAGTTTAATGTTGATGCTCAGTGAAGTGCCGTTGCCTTCTATTGCGCCATGATTGGCCGCTTCCATAGTACCAGGGCCGCCTCCGGTTAATATGGCATACCCGAGCTCGCTTGAGATACGTTTTGCAAGCTCTCGAACTTCTATAC
>JARIHA010000171.1 GCA_029288475.1 Candidatus Tayloriibacteriota bacterium
TAACTTCTCAAACGATTGATCTTCTCGTGCTGTCTTATCTTCTCATGAGCCTTCGCCTCAATCTGTCGGATACGCTCGCGGGTTACCCCGAAGCGCTGTCCTACCTCCTCAAGGGTATGGGTGATGCCATCCACCAATCCATGTCGCATTTCCAAAATCTGTCGTTCTTTTTCTGAAAGGTCACCGAGAATATCCTTCACCTGATCTGAAAGAATTCTTCGTGAAGATTCATGATCAGGAGACAAGATCTTATCATCTGCAAGAAAGTCTCCGAGCACTGATTTTCCATCATCTTCTCCGTCTGCTCCAACCGGGCTTTCAAGTGAAACGGTATCCTGATCGATCTTTTCAATATTATAAACTTTATCTACATCGATACCCATTTCAACTGCAATTTCCTCTGGCAGTGGATCTCGCCCTAGGTCCTGCGAAAGACGTCGAACTACCTGCTTGTATTTGGCAATTGTTTCTACCATGTGCACAGGCACACGAATAGTTCGGGACTGGTCGGCAAGGGCGCGAGTGATAGCCTGTCGAATCCACCATGTCGCATAGGTTGAAAACTTATATCCTTTCGTCCAATCAAACTTATCTACAGCCTTAAAGAGACCGAGGTTTCCCTCTTGGATAAGATCAAGAAGAGTGAGGTCAGGGCTTCGTCCCACATATTTCTTGGCGATCGAAACCACCAATCGAAGGTTTGCGCGAGCAAGAAGGTTCTTCGCCTCCATGTCCCCTTTCTCAATTCTTTTTGCCAAATCCTTTTCTTGTGAAGCAAGAATAAGCGGATATTGACCAATCTCCTTAAGATACATTTGAATTGAATCGTAAGCAGAATCAGCACCACCCTTTGAATAGACATTCTTCTTGTCAGCAAGATCCTCGTTGTTGATATCGAGCATTCCTCCGCCCTCAAGTACGTCGATGCCAGAAGTAGCAAGCTTTCCATAGAGTTCATCGAGAAACATCACGTCTTCCTCGATAGTAGGAAATTCCTTCAAAATTTCATCATAGGTAACGAATCCACGCTCTTTACCCTTTGCCATCAAACGGTTGGCGCGTAACTCCCAATCAGCGGCTTTCTTTGCCCCCTTAAGCTTTGGCTCTGGCTTCTTTGTGTCTTTGGACGCGTCCTTCGCCTTCGCTGTTTTTTGAGCCGGTTTAGAGCTCTTTTTTAGTTTTTGTTCCTTTTTTTTCATGGATTTTGTTGCCATATAAATTAGAATTACGTGATTTTCATTCTACAACAATTATTTTAATTTGGGAAGTTTCGACAATCGATCCGACAGCTCTTTGCATCTCTCCAGAAGCTCTTTTGCTTTGTCCTTATCCTTCAGTTTTTCAGCCTGACTAAGCCCCGCCAACGCCTTTCCGAAGGCCGCTTTGAGGGAATCCTCCTCTAGATTAACCAGAAGCTCTTCGGTCTCCTCATTTAAGCGCTTCGATTTGTCAAAAAAGATTTCTGCCTCGAGAATCAATTCATCCTTTCCTTGCTCGTGTCGTTTTAGCGTTTCAGTTACCGGCTCACCGGTAATATGAGCAAACCGGCCTTTGATCAATTCGACATCCAAGACGGGTTCTGTTTGCAATTCTTGCCAAAAAAGAATGCCCGCGATCTTTCGCTCAATATTATTTTTTCTTGAATAAAGGATCCGCTCATTCTTAATTTCTTCAACGACTCTGTATTCGTCCCCTGCCATTTTCTCTGCTTTCTTGAGATCTTCCCAAATCATTTCTTCCTTAAACCCGGTCTTATGATTGATAAGGGAAACAAAGTGCGATTTCTCCATAGCGTTTGGAAGTTGGGCAATAAAAGGAAGAACTTGGGCATTTATCTCCTTGGCCATTGCCCTTTCCTCAAGCTTGAGGGCGAGCAGATGGTTGAGAGAAAATTCAATAATGTGAACCGAGCTATCCAAAACTCCCTGCCATTTGTCTGGATGATTGAGAATGAAGAGAGCTGGATCCTCACCTGTCGGCAATGCCGCCACTTTTACCTCCATTCCAAGCGAGAGGGCAATCCTCGCACTTCTTCCTGCGGCCTTCACCCCTGCACTATCTGGATCAAAAGCCATCACTACTTTATTGGCCAACCTTTGGACTCGCTCGAGATGACTGACCGTCAGCGCTGTGCCTGATACGGCAACTGTATTTTTGAAGCCCGCTTGCTGAGACATCAGCATATCCATCTGCCCTTCCACTAAAATAGCAAAGTCTTTCTCTCGTATAGCAGTCTTTGCTTTATGGAAGCCGTATAGTACTTCTGATTTATTGAAGAGCATGGTCTCAGGGCTATTGAGATACTTAGCCATTTTCTCATCACCCTTAAAGATTCGTCCGGAAAAACCGATCACTCGGCCCGAACTGTCAAAAAGCGGAAACATGATTCGTCCGCGAAAGCGGTCATAATAATCATTCCTACTTCCCTCTTTTTGAATAATCAATCCCACCTTCATCATCTCATCATCAGTGAATCGCTTCTCTTTAAGATACGTTGAGAGCCTGCGCCAGTCATCTTCAGCAAAACCGATCCGCCACTCTTTAATTGTATCTTTAGTAAGGCCTCGTTTCTGAAGATATTCCACTACTTCCTTATTCTCTTCTTTGGTATAGAGATTTTTTTGAAAGAAAATAGTTGCGGACTCGAGACAAGCATATAGATGCTCCCGCTCGCTGCGCGCCTTTGGATTTTCCTTTACCAATTCTATACCAGCCCTTTCTGCAAGGATCTTGAGCGATCCCATGAAATCAACTCCTTCAAACTCCTGTACGAAACTAAAGATATCGCCTTTAGCTCCACAACCGAAGCAATAATACGTATTGCGTCCCGGGGAAATGAAGAACGACGGAGTCTTTTCATTGTGAAAAGGACATCGGGCTTTGTAATTACCGCCCGTCTTCTCAAGTTTAATATACGAACCAAGCACGTCTTGGATACCCAAACGCTCTTTGATTTGCTCAACTTGTGATGACATTTGATAATAGCCGCTTAATGACTAATAACGAGAACACCCTCTGAGAACAAAGAATTACTCTTCGTCTTGGCTGTACTTCGCCTTGTTTGCTGCAGTAATTTCCGCAATCATCTTAAACTTTGGTGAATTTGGGAATCCTGTACCTGCTGGGATCAAGCGTCCGATGATAACGTTTTCCTTTAGTCCTACGAGATGGTCGCCATTGCCTCGAATTGCGGCATTGATGAGTACGCGAGTTGTATGCTGGAATGAAGCGGCTGAAAGGAAGCTTCGTCGGCTCAAAGAGATTTCCGTGATACCCATGACGATTGATTCTCCCTTTGCAATTTCCTTAGACTTCTCTTCCGCCTTCATGTTCTCTTCACTAAAGTATGCAACGCTCACTACATCTCCTTCTGAAAGACTAGTGTCTCCTGATTCCTTAACTTTTCGGCGTGAGAACATCTGGCGCACAATCACTTCGATATGCTTCTTAGACACTGTTTCTCCCTGAAGTTCGTAAAGCTTTGATACTTCATTGATGATATAGTTTTCAGCTTGCTCTCGGCCTCCGTATTTGAAGACTTCGTCAATGTTTGCTGATCCGTCAGTAATAATCTGTCCCTTCTTCACCTCATCGCCAACTCGTACGAGCGGCATTCGGCGGAAGTTAACGGTGTATTCGATCTCAGCCTTTTTCTTTGTCTTTGATTTGTCGGCAATCTCAGGAATAACGATGATGACTTTCTCCTTTCCGAGATCCTTGATCTCGCTCACCACTCCGTCCACCTTGTTTACGATTGCAGGATTCTTAGGAGCTCGCTTTTCGAAGACTTCTTCTACTCGAGGCAATCCAAGAGTGATGTCTCCTCCAACTGACGCAGTACCTCCGGCGTGGAATGTACGCATCGTAAGCTGTGTTCCTGGTTCTCCGATCGCCTGTGCGGCAACCGTTCCTACTGCTTCTCCGAGTTCTACCAAAAGATTTTTTCCAAGGTCATTTCCGTAACACTTTACGCAAATACCATTGAGTGTCTTACATGTAAGCGGTGAACGAACTACGACTTCCTTGATGCCAGCGGCTTCGATCGCATCGCCATCATACTTATTGATGAGGTGTCCTTTCTTAAAGAGAACGTTTCCTTCCTTATCAACTACATCAACAGCAACGATTCTTCCCTTGATGTTCTTCGTAATTGGAACGTCCATTCCTGAAGCTGTTTCC
>JARIHA010000188.1 GCA_029288475.1 Candidatus Tayloriibacteriota bacterium
AAGGAATTTACAGGCTATATCCTCACCTTTATCCCCTCTTGCTCGGCTGTGCAGATCTTTTTCCACAGCTTTAACGGACGAAAATCTACGAGTATAGGCCATATTTCCTGTCTTTTATAAACACCGTCCACAGAGTTATCCACATAATGTCTTATCGACATACGATTTTGAGCCGTTATTTTCCAAGGTTGTTAACAACTTATATCCACTAGGACAAAATCACGTCTTTAATGACTCTAATATGGCTCATTAACTCTCTCAAGCACATTGCAGAGGTGTACTTGATCCCGGAGCATCACTTCCCTTTGTGCGGGTAGGGAGAATCGAACTCCCATCTTATCGTTGGCAACGATACATTTTACCACTAAACTATACCCGCATTATTGTATTTTTCTTCTGCTATTTCCTCAGCCAGAAGCTCTATCCATTTCAAAATTTTGCTTTTCAAGTATGCACTATTAACCACGACATTGCAAACGCCGTGCTCGAGCTTACTTTTTCCAGTTTTCCTATATGATTTCTTGTCCAAATAGGCACTTTTACCGAAATAATCCGGCTTTAAACCGCCCTTTTGGACCCAAAAATCCTTGATTTCAGGCTCATTCCCTTCTGAATCGATAGTCAGCGAGCATTTTATCTTCTTTGCCTGGCATATATGAGTAAGAAACTGAACGAATACCTTGATCTTTCTGGAGTCTGAACTCGAGAAAGCTACCTTGTGTCTGGAAGTCTTATCTCCGTGGCACCAATACAGCACTACCCCTGCATTAAAAAGCGGATGGTACCTAAGCTCGTCGAAGTCCACGAATGCATCCTGCTTGGAATCCTCATAGAGCTTCTTCAGCCGATTCCCCCTCGCTACGTTCATCACCGTGAACTTAACTGCGCCTGCCCGCATAACCTTCCTGGCGCTCTCTCGCGCTATCTCATTGGACCACTTCTGATCGCGAAACCAGTTAGAAAGCGTGCTCATGGGCACCCCTAGGCGCTCCTTGATGGCGGAATAGCTCATTCCCGACTCTCTTAAAATAATGGCTTCATTCTTATCTTTTCTCATGTACTTATATAATACCACATCAATAGTTCCATAATAAAGCACTAAAAAGGCGCTTTTTGAGCATGCTAGTTGCTCAGTCTAGTAACCTCCGCTAATAACCACTACTGCCGCTCAGCAAGCTGGCTAAGCTAACTACGCATCCTGTACCTTGGTGCCCCCGGAGGGATTCGAACCCCCAACGACAGTTCCGAAGACTGTTGTGATATCCATTTCACCACGAGGGCGCCAAAATATAGTACAGCATATTGGAAAAAATCCAAAATTGTTGTACAATATTTTTCATGAATAAGGTCCTGAAAAGCCCCATTCCGGCAGAAATTGCCTCAGTTGTCGAGGCCCTGGAGAAGGGAGGTTTTCAGGCATACCTCGTCGGGGGATGCGTGCGTGACATCTTCCTCGGCAGGGCACCCAAGGACTGGGATGTGACCACAAATGCAAAACCCGAGGATATCGTTAAACTCTTCCCAAAAACGGTTTATGAGAACGATTTTGGCACAGTAGCCGTCATATTTGAGAATACCGAGGATCCGACCCTCCGCAGCGTCGAAATAACGCCTTACCGCCTGGAATCAGGCTATTCTGATCGCCGACACCCTGATCAGGTGAAGTTCAGCGACAAGATAGAGGACGATCTTCAAAGACGCGATTTCACTATAAACGCCATTGCAGTTAATCTGTCCGATAGGGCTATAAAAGACATTATTGACCTATATGGTGGTTTTACGGACATTAAGGACAAGTCCATAAGGACTGTCGGAAACCCTACAGAACGCTTTACGGAAGATGCTCTGCGTCTTATGCGAGCCATACGTTTGGCCGTAGAACTGGATTTTAAGATCGAGCCAGCCACATTTAAGGCTATCCAAGCTCTCAGTGCCCATATTAAAGAAATCTCCATTGAGCGCGTGCGGGACGAGTTTGTGAAGATAATCATGTCACCTCAGCCAAAGAAGGGTATAGAGCTCCTGCATGAAACAGGCATTTTGAAGCATATTATCCCTGAACTGGAGAAGGGGATCGGTGTTACACAGAACCAAGCTCACTCATTTGACGTCTGGGAGCACCTTCTAAGGAGCCTTCAGCATGCCGCTGACAAGAATTGGGACCTAGAAATAAGGCTTACAGCCCTTTTTCATGATATTGCCAAGCCCCAAACCAAGGATTTTTCACGTGAAACACAGCAAATCACGTTTTACGGCCATGAAGTAGTTGGTTCACGTGAAACACGGAAGATCCTCGAAAGAATGAGGT
>JARIHA010000025.1 GCA_029288475.1 Candidatus Tayloriibacteriota bacterium
AGGCGTCATCTGCTCTTTATATTCTGTTTCTGCGTGTCTTACCCTAAATACTTTCATAAAAGCAGGCACCTTTTCACCTGACTCAAAAGTATCGTGTATATTTGCTTCATTTTCCATACGATAATATTGGGGTTATTTTAAATTTCTTTCTAGATCAGCAACTGTATCTCCAAATCCTTCGCGTTTCCCCATCCATGGCTCAGGACTATTTCGAACAGGCTTTAGAATTTCATCAACCGTCATCCACTCTGCCTTTTGTACTTCTCCGTCGTTGAATTTTAGCTCGCTCATATCGCCAGTAAAGTTGTAGAAAAATACTGAGTTAAACTCCCGATTAGTACCGCCGTCATGCTTGGTCATATTTCCTTTGATCAAGTCTTCAAGTCTTACTTCAAGACCTGCCTCTTCTTTTAATTCACTTACCGCAGTATCTTCGATTGTCTCGCCAGATTTTACATGGCCGCCAAAACGCGTATCCCAGGTATTTGGATGCAGATCCTTTCCTTTAGCCCTAAGGTGTACAAGAAACTCAAATGTATCTCCCTTTTTTCTAAACACATAAATATGAACGGTCTGATGCCAGTCGCCTTGTGCATGCACTTCGCTGCGCAATTTTTTCTCTCCTGTCGGTTTGCCGTTTTCGTCCAAAATATCAAAATATTCCATAAATTAATTTTTAACTGTCGTAAAAAGACTTCCTGGTTTCCAAGGTGTCCCTAAATACGAAAGAGCAAAGCGATCAAGTCCCCAATAACCCGCCACTTTCCAGGCCAAGATCAGGCCAATGCTTAACGTAAAAAGAATTGGATTTATGCTGACCGTACCAGCAAGGAGATAATTCAGATTCATGAACAGCCCAAAGAATGCGGCGATACCGGTGAACAGACCAATAATAAGGGCAATTCCTACGAGCAATTCTCCCCATGCTACCAGATGAGACCATCCTTGCGCATGCGGCAATACAATGTTTTGCAAAAAATATCCATACCAACCCTGAACGTCGGGATGCGCTCCGCTTGTCTTACTGAGAGCGCCTTGAATGAAGCCGCTCAATGCTCCCCCAGCACTAGACCCTGTCCAAAGTGGATCATTCACCTTCTCCCACCCGGCCGATATCCACTGCCAACCTACATAAATTCTCACCATAAGCCAAAACCAGGCCATGCGCGTAGTTGAAAAAAGAAATCTCGATACCGGCGACTCTTCAATTGTTTGTGATGACATAATAGAATTTTATGCTAATACATAAAAAAACGCCAGGCGGGACCCTGGCGTACAAAAAGCCTGAACTCAGCACGACCTAACTTCACTATTACGCTTAGTTTTCTCGAACTCGACACGGTATCTTCGCACGAACTCTTGATCCTTGATCTGCTCGAGCGCATTGGTGACATATCTGATGAAAAGGTCTCTCCGAAAATCCTCGGTGCAGACAGAAAGACATCTCAGGCCGGCTTGAACCTCCCTCTTAAGCCACCCCTGACATTTTTTCCTACTCGCCACATAGTCACAGCGCGCGAGACATTCATTCCTTTGGTTATAAATGTCGAAAAATTCCTTCGAGAGCTTGTTAAGGCGCCTCATTTTCCTTGTGGCAACTCTGGCCTTGATTAAATCGAAGAGGAGTATCCACACCAGAGAGGTACCAAGAAGACACACCAAGAGGTAAAAGCACACGAACACTACTGTATTCAAAATCATATGAACCCTTTGGAATACCGATGTTAAGGTTTGGGAACTAAACTGCTAGAAAGAGAATAGC
>JARIHA010000043.1 GCA_029288475.1 Candidatus Tayloriibacteriota bacterium
GTTCTGAAGCAATGGCTGATGCCGGAGATCTTGATTGGAAGATCCTCTTCCGGAATTACAGTATTGGCCAGGTAGCCACCAATTGTGATCTCGGCGGTGCCGATAAGGCTTAGGGCTCCTTCCGTGAGGGAGTAGATCTGGCTCTCAGGTCCTCGTGGGGAGAATCCGGAAGCCGTGATGATTTCGTCACGGGCGATTTCCGGCGTTGTGACAAGTGTAAAGCCGTGCTTGATGGCCAAGTCAAGTGCGAAACGAATGAGGCCGAGTTCGAGAAGGACGCCTTCGTTCTTCAAGAAATAGAACTTCGAGCCGGTGACTTTTGCGGCCGCTTCAAAGTCCAGGATGTCCAACTTCTTTCCGAGTTCGACGTGGTCGAGTGGTTTGAAGCCAAACTTGGTGGGCTCGCCGACATGCTTGATGGGTATGTTGCCGCGCTCATCTTTGCCGAAAGGAACGTCTAGGGCGACAAGATTAGGAATCTTGAGCATCTCCTTGGTGTATTCTTTTTCGACGCCAGCGATTTCTTCTTTGAATGTTGCTATAGTTTGCTTGAGACCAGCAACCTCGGTCTTGATCTGTTCACGAGCTGCCTCATCGGCGCCCTTGAATTGCTCGGAGATCTGATTAGATCGGCGCTGCACCTCTTCGAGGCTCTGCCTTTTTTGCTTCAGTTGTCCATACAGAGCAACTGTCTTGTCGACATCTGCTTTTGCATTACGATCTTGCGTATTTTGCCTGACCAGATCGACGTTGTCGAGAATGAATCGGATATCGAGCATAATTTGTCTCCACAGTAAGGGTTTTTTGTTGAAATGAACTACGTTAAATGACTGATCAGCATACTAATACTGTTTACCTGTTTAGTCAAGGGTTATATTGACAAAAATATAGATTATCGCTAAGTTATATGCAGAGTATTGATTTGGAACTTTGAAACCTTAACTGGAGATATACCTATGTTTGAAGCAAGAATTATGAATACCTCTAAGGCTGTGAATGAATTCATGTCCGAAAGAGGGTGGCAAGAACGCTTGTGTTGCACATGCGGCAGAACTTTTTTCTCTAAACCATCTACAAGGATGGATGTTTCAGTCTGTGGCTGGAATAAGTGCGATAAAGGAGGATATCCGTTCCGTACTTATATCAAGCGAAAGAGAATACTGACGCCTGCGCAAATCAGTGTGAAAATGAGCGAGTATTTTCGCTTGGCAGGATTTGATCTGGCAACCCCGCGGAACATTGCAAATTTCGAAGGTCAAACTGATCTGGTAATCGCCGGTGTCCAGATGTATGACGATATCATTCATCGTAATCAGAATATACGAAATAATAAGGTGTTCGTAACACAGCCATGCGTTCGCATGCAGTTTCAGCCCTATGTCGAGTCACAAGAGGGGACATCAACTTCTTTTGTAAATGTATGCACTGAAAAGATGGGGACTGAGTTTTCTGAGCATCTACATTTAGTAGACCACTGGTGTACTATTCTCTCTAAACTCGGTCTTCACATGAACGACTTCATCATTGTTATGAGAACATCCGTCAACGATTGGGGGACTGGGGAATTCTCGGCGCTCGAACTCTTTTTCTCTTACGGAGGACTTGAGCTCGGTGATGCTGCTTATTTTCTTATTCCTCAAGCTAATCGCCCAGCGATTCCAATTAGCGATATCGGTTTTGGTCTTGAGAGAATGGCATGGGCCGTAAATAAAACCAATTCTTATTTTGATACACTTATACCGTGGACAACGGCAGGGACGCGAGAAATGTTCGATTCATGTCGAACGATTGCGCTTCTAGTGTTGTGCGGCGTTCAGGTTGCAAACAAGGGTCCCGGTCTTCAGTTTAGGCGGTTTGCGAAGGTGCTCAGTGAGAAGTATTATGGTGTTGATATGTATAGCATTCTTGCCTATTATTTCGATTATTGGGCACAATTCATTAGCCCGTCGATCGGTCGAGAGGCGGCCATCCAGCTTGCCCGTTTGGAAATCGAGCGGTTTGTTAATCTAAAGGTCTGTGAGATGTTAAGACTCCCTCCACCTCGAGACGAGACGACGGAAGCCTATTTTGATCGATTAGTGTATACTTGTAACATTGATATTTACGAGTTA